>NZ_AYYA01000059.1:0-17406 GCF_000511065.1 Psychrobacter sp. TB67 | reverse complement strand
TATAGTCACCTGACCACAAAAATGTTATAAAATAAATCAACTAAACGATTACCACAATAAATAACCATGACTTACTCCCTAGATTTTCGCAAACAAGTCTTAAAAAGCTTAGATGAGGGCATGACCTTTGCTGAAGCTGCTGTTTTCTATGATATCAGTCCAACGACTATCCAGAAGTGGAAAAAGCGTCTTCATAGTAAAACCACTCGATATATTAAGCCCTACAAAATAGAGGATGAAGCCTTAGCTCAAGATGTCAAAGACCACCCTGACGATTATCACTATGAGCGAGCACAGCGTTTTGATTGTAGCCCAACAGGCATCAGTAAAGCCTTAAAGCGTATTGGTGTTAGCAAAAAAAAAGACACTTGAGCATCCCAAAGCCTGTCCTGTGAAAAGAGCGACTTATCTAGCCAAGCTTAACCACTACATTGCTCAAGGCTTTGCTATTGTCTATATGGACGAAAGTGGGTTTGAGAGTGAAACGATGCGTCCTTGTGGTTATGCACCCATTGGTAGCCCCTGCATTGGCAGTTACAATTGGCAAGCCAAAGATCGAACCAACGTCATTGGTGCACTATATGGCAAAACGCTGTTTGCACTCAATTGCTTAAAGACCAACATTAATAAAAAGATTTTCTATCACTGGTGCAAGTTCACGCTGATACCAAAGCTTAAGAGAAAATGTGTAATCGTTATGGATAATGCAGCCTTTCATAAGCGCGTTCAAAAGCTGCTTAACAGGCATGGTCACAGGCTATTATTCTTACCTCCTTATAGTCCTGACTTAAATCCCATCGAGAAAAAGTGGGCTCAAGTGAAGTTTTTACGCCAAGGTTGGATGGAAAATGACTTATCTAAATTGTTTTATGATATTCATCCAAAACATAACTCTTTTGTAGTGCAGTGACTATAGTAGTTCTCCTAGCCTAGAACAAATACTTAAAGTAACCGGAACTATAGGGGATAGTTACGCTATTTTTTGCACTACAACTATGAAGCTTACTCAAGATTCAGCTATATTTGAAGACTCAAGCATGACAAGTGTTAATGTCATAGTGAGTAGGCAGTTTAAAGGCAGGTAGTAGCGAAAAACGGAAGTGACTACAATAACTTAAAAATAACAAAAAAGGCCACTCCCTAAAGAGTAGCCTTTCATCAATAATCAACTAGTTTTCTATTAACTCACTTCTTTTAACCCTTGCTTAAGCATCGGCTTCAAGAACTCACCCGTATACGAGCCTTTCACTTCTGCCACTTCCTCAGGCGTACCTTCCGCGATAATCAGTCCTCCACCTTTACCACCTTCAGGGCCAAGATCAATCACCCAATCAGCGGTTTTGATGACGTCAAGATTATGCTCGATGACGACGATGGTATTGCCTTTATCGCGTAGAGTATGCAGGATATGCAGCAGCTTATCGATATCATGGAAATGCAAACCAGTGGTTGGCTCATCCAAGATGTAGAGCGTCTGTCCGGTATCACGCTTGGCAAGCTCACGCGCCAATTTAACACGTTGGGCTTCACCACCTGATAGCGTCGGTGCAGATTGACCTAAGCGGATATAGCCAAGACCGACATCCATCAACGCTTGCAGGCGACGATAAATCGCTGGAATGGCGGAGAAGAACTCAGTCGCATCCTCAACCGTCATATCAAGCACATCGGCGATGCTTTTGCCTTTATAGTGAATCTCTAACGTCTCGCGGTTATAGCGTTTGCCTTCACAGGTATCACACGGCACATACATATCAGGTAAGAAATGCATTTCGACTTTGATGAGACCATCACCTTGGCACATCTCACAGCGTCCGCCTTTGACGTTGAAGCTAAAGCGACCCGCTTTATAACCACGAGCGCGCGCTTCTTGGGTTTGCGCAAACATTTCACGAACTGGGGTAAACACGCCCGTATACGTCGCTGGGTTTGAGCGCGGCGTACGACCAATTGGGCTTTGATCGATATCGACCATTTTATCCAAATGCTCAAGTCCACTGATGCTGTCATGCTTGTCCGCAATCAGCGTTGAAGCGTTATTCAACTGCGTCGCGGCCAACGGCATAAGCGTACGGTTAATCAAAGTTGATTTACCAGAACCGGAGACACCCGTAATACAAGTCATGATACCTATAGGTAAGGTCAAATCAACATCGTGCAAGTTGTTGCCAGATGCGCCTTTTAGCTCAATCGTCATCGGTACTTGTTTGGGTTTCGCTTTACCTTTGACTTCCATATCTATCGTTTTGGCTTTATGACGAATAGTAGGAATCTCGATTCTTTTCTTACCAGACATATATTGTCCAGTCAGTGACTCTTTGTTTGCCATGATGTCATCAACCGTACCCTGAGCGATAACATGACCGCCATGTACGCCTGCACCGACACCGATATCGATGACGTGATCCGCTTGGCGAATGGCGTCTTCATCGTGCTCCACGACCAGTACGGTATTGCCCAAATCACGTAAGCGCGTGAGGGTTTTTAGCAAGCGATCATTATCGCGCTGATGCAGACCGATTGATGGTTCATCAAGGACATACATCACGCCCATCAGACCCGCGCCAATTTGACTGGCAAGACGAATACGTTGCGCTTCACCGCCTGATAAGGTTTCGGCAGAGCGGGCGAGTGATAGATAATCAAGACCGACACTGACAAGGAAGTTTAAGCGCTCGTTAATCTCTTTAAAGATTTTTTCCGCGACTTCGCCTTTATGACCGCCAATCTTTAGCGTTTTATAATAGTCAGCAGCATCACCGATAGACAGCTTAACGATTTGGGCGATGGTTTGATCATCAACGCGGACATTGCGTGATATCTCATTTAGTCGAGCACCATCACAGACGTTACAAGTGGTATCAGCTAAGTATTTCGCCAACTCGTCACGGACAAGATTGCTTTGGGTTTTAGCATAACGACGTTCTAAATAAGGTAACACACCTTCAAATGGTACGGTCTTGTTAGTTTTACGACCGCGCTCATCGGTAAAGTTAAAGGTCAGCTTCTCTTTACCAGAGCCTTGCATAATAAGGTCTTGCTGCGCTTTTGGTAAATCTTGCCACGGTGCATCCATGTCAATTTTGAAATGATTGCAGACGGTAGAGAGCAGGCCAAAGTAATAGGCGTGGCGCTTATCCCAACCGTTAATCGCCCCTTGATTGAGGGATTTTTCATGATGAGTAATCAGCTTCTCGGCTGAGAAATACTGACGTTTACCGAGACCATCACAGCTTGGGCAAGCGCCATACGGATTGTTAAAACTGAACATGCGCGGCTCAAGCTCAGACACGGCGCGATCACAAACAGGGCAAGAATGCTTGGCTGACATGACTTGGTTTTCATCGCCGCCTTCTTTTGGATTGCCATCCATAAAGTGTAGCGTCACCAAACCTTGGCCTAAACGTAGAGCCGTCTCTAAACTTTCGGCGACACGGTTACCCAAGTCATCACGGACTTTAAAGCGGTCAACGACGACTTCAATGGTATGCTTTTTCTTTTTATCGAGCGTTGGTAGCTCATCAGTGTCATACACATCACCATCGACGCGTACGCGCACAAAGCCTTGACCAATTAATTGCTCAAGCAAAACCGTATGCTCACCTTTACGCTCACGAATGACGGGTGCCAAAATCATAATCTTCGTTTCATCTGGCAATGCCATAACTTGGTCGACCATTTCAGTGACCGACTGCGCGACCATCGGTTCGCCATGTTCAGGACAAAAAGGCGTGCCGATGCGTGCATAAAGCAGACGCAAATAGTCATAAATCTCGGTAATCGTTCCGACCGTTGAGCGCGGGTTATGGTTGGTTGATTTTTGCTCGATAGCAATCGCTGGCGACAAGCCTTCGATGCTATCAACGTCTGGCTTTTCCATTTGCGAGAGGAACTGACGTGCATAAGCGGAAAGACTTTCAACATAACGGCGTTGCCCTTCGGCATAAAGCGTATCAAACGCCAATGAAGATTTACCAGAACCTGATAAACCGGTAATTACCACAAATTTATCGCGTGGAATGTCTAAATCGATATTTTTTAGATTGTGCGTACGTGCGCCGCGTATTGCGATATGGTCATGTGCCATCGGTGATAGGTTTCCTATTTACTAAAATGGTATTTGAAATGAGTATATATAACGTTAAGAAAGATTGGTTGTGTCACTGGCTAGATCATGGTTTTAAATGGGTTGATGCTGTTGTATGGTGCGCCTTTCTACAGAAATTTTGTTGTTTATTAGTCTTTGATTATTAGGCTCTGATTTTTATCAGTCAATGTTGGTTGTTATTGGAATTTATTATGAAAGAAACTTAGAAAATACTTTCAAACAGTTGTTAATCATGCCACTGCTGATTAACTGCTAAATAGATAGGTTGCAAGTAATAGGTTAGCCTGATAATAGTGAATCTATTGGCTAAATAACATGTCTTGATTGTCGTTGTTTTATATAAGTTGTTTTATATAAACAGTGGTCGTTATACAAAGATTTTGTCACGCGAGAATGTTGGCGACGTTTTACTTTATTGTCATGATAGGCGCATTATTCAAGGTACAGTGACCGATCAGATGCACTTGGTAACAAAATTGTCGAGTAAAATGAATGATGTGGCACTGTGTAGAGTAGCAAAGCGTAGAGCAGTAAAGCGAGGCAAACGGTAAAGAGGTCTAAGCAAAAAGTAGTAGAAGGCTAAAAGTCTCGGCAACCAAACGGTGAATGTTTTATACTGTGGGGCTTGAATTATAGGTTAGACGAATCAGTGAGTGTTTTTGTCAGTGACATTTGCCATAGAGCGAATAGATCTTGATATTTTTAAGACGCGCACTTGAACTGTGAGGATAGTGGCGCTATCCATTATGATAATGTATGGCGATCAGTCGTGATGTGATAAACCAGTGAGGCAAGTATGAATAGCGTAGAAAAACGGGCAATCCTCGGGGTCGGTGGCATTTTTGCCTTGCGCATGATTGGTCTGTTTATGATTGTGCCCGTCTTTTCTGTGTATGGTGATAATTATGCGCATGCGACGCCATTCTTGATCGGTTTGGCGGTCGGTATTTATGGGCTAGGGCAAGCTATCTTTCAGATACCGATGAGCCTTGCTGCGGATAAGTTTCCGCGTAAGCCAATTATCTTTTTGGGTCTGGTGCTATTTGCGCTCGGTGGTATCATTGCGGCAAATGCCACAGATATTTACGAAGTCATTATCGGGCGGGCGCTGGCAGGTAGTGGCGCGGTCTCTGCGGTATTGATGGCATTACTCGCTGATGTGACACGAGAAGAGATGCGTACCAAAGCGATGGCGACGATGGGCTTGACCATTGCGACCTCTATCATGTTGGCTTTTGCTTTCGGCCCTCTATTGGTCGGCTCGCTTGGTATTTCCGGGCTGTTTTGGCTCACGGCAGGCTTTGCGGTGCTAGCGATGCTGCTGCTTTTCTTTGTACCGACACCGCTACGGGTGCTTAAGCATAATCTTGATAATAAATCGATTGGGCAGCAATTAGCGACAGTGCTAAAGATTGGCGATTTAAACCGTTTGCATATCGGTATTTTTGCCCTGCATTTAACGATGACCGCCATCTTTGTTATCTTGCCGCATCAGCTCAATGACGTGATGGGTCTATCGGTACGCCAGCAGGGTTTGGTCTATTTGCCATTGCTATTTATTGGCTTTGCCGTTGCGATTCCATTCATTATCATCGCTGAAAAGAAACGCAAAATGCGTCAAGTATTCTTGGCGGCGATTGGCTTGATGACCGCAGCCCTCGCGATACTGGCATTAGGCAGTCAGGTCGGCATCGGTATCATTTTAGGATTGTTGCTTTATTTTATGGGCTTTAACTTGCTCGAGGCAACGATTCCGTCGTGGATATCGAAACGTGCGCCAGTGGCTAATAAAGCAACCGCGATGGGACTCAATTCTTCTAGCCAGTTCTTTGGCGCTTTCGTCGGTGGGGCGATGGGTGGTCTATTATTGAGCCAGCCTAATCTGTTAGCATGGGGTATCCTTGCAGCAGTGATGGCAGTGGCGTTGATACTTATTATTCCCATCGCTGATCCGCCGTATTTATCAAGTACCACGGTGACTATTCCCAAGAATATTAATATCCAAGATTGGTCACAGCAAATGTTGGCAGTAGATGGCGTGGATGAACTGGTCGTCATGGCAAAAGAGCAAGTGGCGTATTTAAAACTAGATAAAACCCAGCTCACAGATTTGTCGAGACAAGAGCTGTCACATTTGGCACAAAGCCCGCTCGATATTTAAAAGATCGCTTGTCGTTAGCCTCAAAACTTAATAGATCGCTGTTGTTTTGATACGCATTCTTTAAATACATATTGTTTAAATGAAAACGGCTTAAATCATCAGGGTGTTTGCCTAAAGTCGAATTCTGATCTCTTTTTAATAGGAATTAATATGAGCAAATTTAATACGCTATCTAGTCAGGTGGTCGGCATCAATGCGAAGACCGCCACGCCGTCAGCCATTGTTCATCGCTCGATGGCTAAGATTGCGATTGGTATGGGTCTAGCTGTCACGCTATTGACGACAGGCTGCGCCACTCAAAATATTCAGGCGTATCAAAACACCACACCAACGCTCGATATGCATGAGTTTTTCTCCGGTCAAATCGATGGCTGGGGCATGTTTCAGGGTCGTAATGGCGAGGTCAAAAAACGCTTTTATGTCGATATTGATGCCACTCACGAAGGCGAAAATGTTATTGTTTTGGATGAGAAGTTTTCATGGGCAGATGGCACAAAGTCGCAGCGCATATGGCGATTGACCAAGCAAGCTGATGGTAGCTGGAGAGGCACGGCAGGCGATGTCATCGGTGCAGCAAAAGGTGAGGTCGCGGGTAATACACTGCATTGGCAGTATCTGTTAGAGTTGCCCGTCGACGACAAAACTTATAAAGTGAATTTCGATGATTGGATGTATTTAGTCAATAAAGACGTCATGCTCAATCGCTCGGTCATGAAAAAATTTGGTGTGGAGCTGGGTAGTGTCACTCTTAGTATGCATCGCAACAACAATGATTCTAGATAGTTAAATAACGGTTCGCAAAGGGGGGGTATTGACCGAGAAGAATATTTTATTGCTATAAGTCAGCCAGATTTTAGCTTATAAATTATTCACGACAGGTGTTGTCGTATCTTGCCCACAGACTGCTAGATATTTTAAAAGAAAATAGTTAAAGTAAAACCATATTACTGATAGAATTAATTGTTTATATGAAAAACTCGATTAAAGCTCGTAATTAAATTATTCATAAGTAAAAGGACGGAACTATGCGCGGAGTTAATAAAGTTATCATCATTGGTAACCTTGGAGCAGACCCTGAGGCACGTCAATTTAGTAATGGCGGTAGCGTGACCAATATTTCGGTTGCGACATCAGAACAATGGACAGACAAGCAAAGTGGTGAAAAGAAAGAGGCCACCGAATGGCATCGTATTTCACTCTTTAATCGTTTAGGCGAAATCGCTGCGCAGTATCTACGTAAAGGCAGCAAAGTCTATATCGAAGGCAGCTTGCGTACGCGTAAATATCAAGATCCCAATGGTCAAGATCGTTATATTACTGAGATTCGTGCTGAGCAAATGCAAATGCTAGATGGTGCCACGGGTGGTCAAGACAATGGCGGCTTCAGTAATAATAACCAAGGTGGTCAAAATCAAGGCGGCTATGGCAACCAAGGCGGTCAGAATAATTTTGGTCAGCAAGCAAACAACCAGTCAGCACAGCAAGGTGGTTACAACCAAGCGGGCGCGGCAGCTTCGCAAGGCGGTAATCAGAATAGTTTTAATAACAACCAAAATACGCCTGCTCAGTCGAATCAGTTCAATAATCCAGCGCAAACACCTGCTCAATCAAAACCGACAGCAATGCCAGATGGCCCAGTTGATGATGATATCCCATTTTAGGATTTACCTAAGACTTATATGTAAAGAATATACTATTAACCCCCGTAATCACGGGGGTTAATAGTATATATATAAATAAAATAACGTAAAGAATATATTGAGTAAATAATGGATATAGTGTACCTTGTAAATATGTAAAGTATTAGGGTATTGCGATGAGAAAATCTTTCGGAACAACAGCTTTTTCAATGAATAGTGGAGAGCGTTATTGTTTGGTCGTCGATCAAATAACACAGCTCCCTGTCTATCATCCTAATCTATTTATCACAACTCAGATTCGTAATAAATCAGACTCGTTTTCAACTATGTTATCAGCTGCTAATAACTTAGTAATTTTTCTTGAGTTCCTAAAGGAAAGAAATATTGATCTTGAAGAGAGAGTTATAAGCCGAGAGTTTATTGGGATTAATGAATTAGACGATTTACGTGACTATACTCAAAAACGTCTTCCAAAGACCATTAATAGAAATTCGTCACGTATCGGGAAGGCTGAGAATGTAGTTAGCTCTATAACTCATTACATGCGTCTGACTACAGTTGCTCAATACATAAGTTGGTATTCTAGTCATTTAATAAAACAGCCAAACGCTGCTGAAGCTAGAAAAATTAAAAGCATGGAAACACAAATTAAAGCACGACGCCCAAGAAAAAGAGGTAGAAATCGAGACAAGGACAAGTCTCTTGATGATGAACAATTGGAAGTATTGTTTGAGGTGATAAGGCTAGAATCTCCTCTTAATCCATTTAGCCAAAAAGTACAACGCCGTAATCGTGTGATCATCTTAATTTTATACTATCTTGGAATTAGAGGTGGTGAACTTCTCAACCTAAGAATAGGTGACATCGATTTCTCCAGACATCAGTTGAAAGTAATTAGACGGGCTGATGAGAAAGAAGATCCGAGAATACAAGAACCAAATGCTAAAACGTTAGAACGTACCATACCTATTGGAGAGGTTCTCAGCAAAGAGCTGCACGAATACGTTACGAAAGACAGGCGTAAAGTTAGTAATGCTAGGAAAAACGATTTTCTGTTTGTTACTCACAAGGAAGGACCGACAGTTGGGCAGCCTATATCCAAGTCTAGTTATTACAAAATTTTTAATATCGTAAAGTTTGTATCGCCTCAGCTTCATATATTAACTGGTCATAAGCTACGTCATACATGGAATTATAAGTTTTCAGAAAAAATGGACTCAATGGATGAATCTGTAAGTGAGGAAAAACAAGAACAAATTCGTTCCTATATTATGGGATGGAAATCGGGTTCTGGTACAGCGATGCATTACAATAAAAGATTTATCCAACAGCAAGCTAAGAAGGCAGCTTTAGCGCTTCAGTCAAATAATGGTACTCGATTACCAGAACAAGGATTATCAAATGAATAACTTAGCTGTTAAAACTCCTAATATTACTGATGCAGAGCATTCTAAAAGCAATAAAAAAATATATGCGAAAACAAAAGGTTATTCTTTCAAAATCTATGAAAAAGAATGGGTGTTAGACAAAAATAGCACTATTAACTTAAATTATATTCATCAGAAACTGAATGATAGAGTTCTAGATGGTTGTATTAGCGCACTAGTCTTTTATGCTTCCAATTATTCAGCTAGCCACACTTATAATGTAGTTGCTAGATTCAATCATATGATTAAAAGCACAGGTTCTTCTGTAATTAATGACACTATGTTAATCAATTATAGAGCTTCCTTGGGTAAATCTCATGAGTGGTATTTAGGTACGGTTAGAGGGTTCTTAAGAAAATGGTATGAGCTTGGCTATTATGGTGTGGATGAAGATGTAATTCGATTGCTCGACAGTTGGACGATTAAAGGTAATAAGAAAGGGGATGCTGTTAAGCGTCAAGATCCTCAAGAAGGCCCTTTGAGTGACAATGAACTTCAAGCTTTTAATGAAGGTGCGGTTACTGCGTTTGAACAAAATCTAATTACACTCAACGAGTTTGCGATTTCACTTGTTACTAGCAATACGGGTCGTCGCCCAGTTCAAATTTCTCACTTAAGGGTTATAGATATTTTATGCGGAACAAATAAGAGAGGTGATCCCTTCTATATACTTAACATACCTAGAGCAAAACATAGTGAAGGATTTAGAACTCAATTTAATCCTCTTGCTGTAACACAAGAGTTATGGGCTATTCTTTCAGCTCAGTCAAAAAGTGCTATTTCGTTGGTTGAAGAGAGTCTTGGTATTGAGCTAAATGAAGATGATCGTCAGCAAGTTCCTCTGTTCCCTGACTATAAAAGGGTTGAAAAAGTGGGATCTCTTTTTGAGTTTAGGGCTTTATTAGTAAGTGATAAGTTGCACATTGCATCTAATAAAGTGACAGACACCTTACAACTTGTAGTAGCAGCAGCAGGTATTAACTCAGAAAGAACAGGTGGTGAGTTGCCTATTGACGCTTATAGGCTTAGATATACTACAGGCACTAGAGCTGCTCGTGAAGGGTTTGGTAAGTTAGTTATAGCAGAGCTGCTAGATCATAGGGATACTCAATCGGCTGGTATATATATTGAAAACATACCTGAGCATGTAAAGCGTTTAGATGAAGCAGTTGGTTTTCATCTTGCTCCTTATGCGCAAGCTTTTGCAGGTGTATTAGTTGATTCAGAAAGAGATGCTGAGCGTGGTAATGATCTTAGTAGTCGAATTCGTACTGAAGAAGGCTCTAATATAGGCACGTGTGGAGAGCATGGATTCTGCGGTGCAAACGTTCCTATACCTTGCTATACCTGTATTCATTTCCAGCCGTGGCTTGATGGTCCTCATAAAGAGGTATATCAGGACTTACTGGATGAACGAGAGCGAATCAAAGATATTACTGGTGATATAGAGGTAGCAGCAATACTGGATAGGAGCATCGTTGCTGTAGCTGATGTTATTATGCGCTGTGAAAAGCGTCATGCTGAACTTAATGAGCAGAGAGGTGTTGATCATGCCTAATGTTTTCCAGTTTAAGTCTAAAGTGGAGCTAACAACCGCAGCTAACTTAGAAGCTTTTATAATTGAATGTCGTGAAGACTTAACGGTATTTGGCGCTGATTTAGATTGGGATGCTTATGTTTGGCCAAAGGTAGCTGTATTTGCAAAGCTTGGTGTCACAACACGTAAGCCGAAGCAAGAAGAGTTAATGGATGAAAGTTTTGTGGAGTTCGCCAAGGCATATTTTCGTTATCAACAAGGTCATAAACCTACTGGTACTAAAAATGAGCTCAAAGCGCTTCGAGTGTTAGAGGCCGCTCTTATACAAGTAAATGAAGAAGCATTAATTACAGGGTTATCTATTACTTGTCTAGATGAGGCTGCTTCTTTGGCGAGAGAGTATTATAGTGAGGGAGCTGCTTATGCTTGTGGGAGAGAGATTGAGAGATTGGCTGAGTTTGTAACTGATAACCAGCTTATTAATGCGAATTTAAAATTGTGGCGTAATCCTATTTCCCGTCCAACAGATACTACCAGAACAGGTAAAGAAGCAAAAAAAAATAGAGAAAAAAAGTTACCTAACGAAATAGCTCTTAACGCATTAGCCGAAATATTCGCTAGTAATCCTGCGGAAGAGCGAGATGTTTTCACAACATCAATATTCGCAATGTTAATGTCTGCACCCTCTCGAATTGCTGAGGTAATGGCATTACCAGTAGATTGTGAAGTATTTGAAAAAGATAGTGAAGGTGTAGAGCGCTATGGATGGCGATTTTTTGCTGGGAAAGGATATGAAGGAGATATTAAGTGGATACCTACCGTCATGGTAGAAGTGGCCAAAATCGCCGTTGATAGAGCTAAAAATCTATCCTTGGAAGCTCGTAAGCTTGCTAAATGGATTGAGGATAATCCTAATAAGTTTTATCGACACGAGAACTGTCCGAACGTAGCCGACGATAAGCCACTTACCATGGAGCAAGCCTGTCAAGCGTTAGGGCTAGCTTATGATACTAAAGACATCTGTTACTCTAGTTTAAACGGTAGAGGCCTTGATCACCATGATGGAATGAATACCTTAGATAGTCTTTGGCAGCACGTAAAAGGTAGATTACCTGATAGTTTTCCATGGTTCGATGAAGATAAAGGTATTAAGTTCTCGAATGCACTATTTGCACTAAATGCCAATCAATTCCATGGTAATAGACCGCGTTTGCCTACTGAACTTAAAAAGCCTGATACGAACTTTTTTAACAATGATATTGGTACTCGTCCAGCTTTGGAAGGTAAACATAAAACTATATTTGATAGGTATGGTTATTTTGACAACGATGGTGAACGATTAAAAGTCACATCGCATCAAGCTCGCCACCTGCTCAATACTATTGCACAGCGGGGTGGTTTATCCAACCTTGAAATAGCTAAATGGTCTGGTAGAGCGGATGTAAAACAAAATCGCACCTATAACCACATGGCTGACTATGAAATGGTCGCTATGGCAGAGAGGATTGATCCCTCGAAAGCGCTTTTTGGCCCTTTAGGTAAAGTGGAAAATCATCTTCCAGTCACTGCTCAAGAGTTTAATACCCTTGAGCAAGCTGCTGCTCATGTCACAGAATATGGATTTTGTGTACACGACTTCACAATGAGTCCGTGTGAAAAATATAGAGATTGTATCAATTGTACCGAGCAAGTATGCATCAAAGGCGATGCAGCAAAACTAGTTCGTATGAAAGAACGTCTTGATAAAATAGAGAAGATACTAGTTAAAGCTGAACAAGCAGTTAAAGAAGGTGATATTGGTGCTGATAGGTGGTTAAATCACCATATAAAAACAGCCAATAGATTGCGTGATCTTATCTGTATTCTAGAGAACCCAGATATAGATGACGGTGCACAAGTTAAGCTTCGTGGTAATGACTTCAGCCAGTTACGTCGTGTTGCTGAAAAGAAGTCTATAAGTATGGTTGTTGAGAATGATGTTGAATTTAAAGAAGCATCAATTTTAGAGGATCTCACAGATATACTTGGAGGCGGTTTTGGCTAAAAATCTCAACAGACAAGAAATACAAGCTATCGTCAATCTAATTCGAGGTTGGGATGAGCCTAAAATTACGTGGGCAGCGATTTGCGAGGATGTAGAGCCGCTTGTAGGCAAGAAGCCTACAAGACAGTCTCTAAGCGCTCATGAGACCATTACGGCTGCTTACCAAGCTAAAAAAGACACACTTAAGGGGAAATCGCCTACTAAGCCTCGGCCCGCTAGTTTAAATGCAGCAGCTTCAAGGATTGCTAACTTAGAAGCAGAGCTTGCAGAACTCAAGGAGCAAAACCGTCGATATAAGCAAATGTTTGTATTGTGGCAGTACAATGCTTACAAACATGGAATGACAGAAAGTAAGCTCAATGCATCTATGCCAAAAATTGATCGTGAACGGTCTGACAATGAGAAGCGATGATGTTAATCATCCTGCTTCTTTATATTCGGTACAATATTATTCTCATTGCTTAACCATTCTATACCAGCTTCAGTTGTTGAATATGTTTGGTTAGGGTGGTTAGGAGTTTCAGCATACGTCTGACTTAGTAGTCCCTTACTTAGAAGTGAATTGATATATTTTGTACGTAAATAGTCTGAATTTCTATTAATTGATTTTGCTAATTCCTCTGTACTAAATTTCTGCTGATTGCATAGAAGAAGAAGTATACCTTGTATCTGCTTCATCGAAGCCTTCTTAGGAAGGTCATTTAGTTGGCTTAAAGTTTTTTGTGGTAGATCTTCTATTTTCTCTATATCTGAAAGGTCTAGTAAATACTGATCATTAGCTCCTGAGGTTTGATCACTAGCTCCTGAGGTTTGATCACTAGCTCCTGAGGTTTGATCATTAGCTCCTGAGGTTTGATCACTAGCTCCTGAGGTTTGATCACTAGCTCCTGAGGTTTGATCACTAGCTCCTGAGGTTTGATCGCTAGCTCCTGAGGTTTGATCGCTAGCTCCTGAGGTTTGATCGCTAGCTCCTGAGGTTTGATCGCTAGCTCCTAAGTTATTTTGTTTGATTTTATTATTTTTGATTCGGCCACTAGGGTTCAAGCCCAAGGCGTGCTCAGTTAGAGTGTAGGTGGTAGAGCTCCCACCACCTTGCTTCTGTAATAAATCTTTTTTGCAAAGCCTAGATAAAAGGCGACTTGCTGACAATGTTTCTAATTTAGTTATTTCTCTAAGAGTACTGTTATCAACTGCACCTGTTTCGTGAGCTAGCATAAGCGCCATAGCATCATCGTCTGACAAATCATGATTATCAAAAGCTTCAAGCCACTTTAATTGCTTATCGTCCATTAATTGATGTAAAAGAAAAGTAGCTTTAAAGTAGTTTCTAGTATGATCACTATCAAACTTAGGCTCACTTAGCCCAGCTTGTTTAAGTTTAGCTCTCATAGTGCGAATGCCACTTCCTTTAGTTTCTGCCAGCCTCAAATCATATAACACAGAGGCTATTAGCGGATTGCGTGTTAACGAGCTAGAGCTGTCTAATGCGTCTAAGGGTTTTAGAGAGTAACCAGCATTTTGTAACTCTAATCGATCTTTGTATCGGTTAATTTGGGAAGGTTGATTTTCAGAATAGTCACGATGCATAACCATGTTTACTAAAGCTTCTCGAACAACCCTTTGCGGTAATAAAGGCTCATCAGATCTTTGCAGCTCGTTTTCGTTTAAGCGAAAATGATTGGGCATATCATCCATAATCATTGCTTCAATTCGAGGTATCATTAAGATTAAGGGCTCACGAAAATCTTTTGTGTAAATAAATCGCTCATCACTATGTTCAACCCATTGTGTTCCTGCACTACGAATGTAGTCAACACGAGCCATAGGAAGATGACGACGAAGTGCTAATGAAGAGCCGAACAATAATAAGCCAGCAATATTCGGTTTGAATACTCCATTCTTTTCTTGAATCAAATTAAAAGAAAGAAGTAAGTCAGTATCACTATAATCTAGTTCAACTGCATCAGGCTGTACTTTAGCTCGTTGCTTTCGATAAAATGCAATCACATCGGGATCAATGTCCGACCAAGAAGCTTCTGGTAGAACTATATTTTCAAATGATTGACCAGTTTTAGAAGCAATAATGTCATAAAGATCTTCAATTTTAGCTTCATAATCACCATTGATGCCGCGCCGCCATATACCAGTTTTAGTAAAGTTTTTGCTTTTTTTGCCACTACTTATAAAACCACAAGGCTTAGAAGCTGCATCAAGTTCGAAAACTTTGATTACAATAACTTTTTTATTTTCTAAATCGAGAATGCCAGCGTCTATATGAATAGCTGTATTAAATTGATTGCGACAGTTATTTTGTAGGTCATTAAGAATTTTATCCACATCATCAACGCCGCTTACCCAGTGCTTCTCGTGATTTTCATTTGGTTCTGAAACACCTAATAGTAAATATCCACAACTAATGTTAGGCTCATTAGCAAA
This sequence comes from Psychrobacter sp. TB67, assembly GCF_000511065.1. Taxonomy (NCBI): domain Bacteria; kingdom Pseudomonadati; phylum Pseudomonadota; class Gammaproteobacteria; order Moraxellales; family Moraxellaceae; genus Psychrobacter; species Psychrobacter sp. TB67. The sequence continues at coordinate 2,053 of NZ_AYYA01000059.1, read as the reverse complement.
CGAGCAGACAGTCTGCATTACTGAATCGCCAATACTGTTTGTGGCACGCTTGGCTTCAATATTTTGAATCTCAGATGAGTTGATTAGTTCGTGATAAACGCCTAACATTTCTTCTTTTAATAACATTGGATATCCATAAAATATAATGAGCTACTTTTTCTTAAAGAACGGACAAAAAATTATAAAATAACGTGCTGTATAGTAAAATGCTGTCGTTAAGGTATACAAAAAGACACTTTGCGAATAGGTAAATAGAGCTTATGCGCTAGTATAGCAAAAGGGAATGCCATACAGATAATATAACACTTGTGAATTAAGAGCATGTAGGCAGGTATCGACTAGAAGCGCAGACACTATCAAGCACAAGGGCAATACGGAAGCTTTCGATTGAAGCTAGAAATAAAAAGCGAATGCTTCAATAGTAAAAAAGACTTATATGATTTATTGCACAAAAGTATCAAAGTCTATCCAAGTAATAGATTTCGACATCTCCATAACTGTTTAATTTAGGAAAATCATGAAATTAGAAGACATCAAACGCTTAGAAGACCAACTTTGGGAAGCAGCAGATACCCTGAGAGCCAATACTGATCTTAAACCTAACGAATATGCTACGCCTGTCTTAGGTCTGATATTCTTGAAGTTCTCCGACAACAAATATGCGGCTTATGAAGAGGCGATCCAAGCTGAGTTTGAAGAGTTACAAGGCACTCGCCGTGCCAAAAATATTGAGGATATTGCTATAAAGCACGAGCCCATCCCGAATTCTGTGTAACTGCCATTTAGATTAAGTGCTTACTAATACGATCATCAAACATAATCATAAAGCGATTTAAAGCAGACGTCCAGTTACGGATGGGCATCGACCACTTTTTGGATGCCTGCTGGGTGGCTAAGTACACCACTTTGAATGCTGCCTGATCAGAGGGGAACACCTTACGCTTATTCACCGCCGTCCGAATCACGCTGTTTAGCGACTCAATAGCATTGGTGGTATATATGACTTTTCTGATGTCTTTAGGGTAATTAAAGAACACCGTTAAGCCCTCCCAGTTATTGCGCCAAGACTTAACCACATGCGGGTACTCAGTGCCCCATACCTCATCAAAGTGTTCAAGGTTAGCCTCTGCTATCTCAAGCGTATCAGCGCCGTAGATAGCCTTTAGATCAGCCGCTACTGCCTTTTTATTTGTCCAAGGTACAAACTTCATCGAATAGCGCACCATGTGTACGATACACAGCTGAACCTGAGCGTTGGGATAAACGGTATTGATGGCATCAGGGAAGCCCTTTAAACCATCGACACAGGCAATGAGGATATCTTGCACCCCGCGGTTTTGTAGTTCAGTGAGTACACCCAGCCAGAACTTAGCGCCCTCATTCTCTGATAGCCACATACCAAGCAGCTCTTTTTTACCATTAAGTCCCACACCTAGTGCCAGATAGATAGCCTTGTTGATAATCTGTTTATCTTGACGTATCTTCACGACAATACAGTCTAGATAGACGATAGGATAGACACTGCTTAACGGCCGGTTCTGCCAAGCGGTGATGTCCTCTAAGATGTTGTCAGTGACTCTTGAAACCAGGGTGCTTGAGATGTCGACATCGTAGAGCTCTTTGATACTCTCTACAATCTCAGTGGTGGTTTGACCCTTGGCGTAAAGGAATATGATCTTGTCATCAAGGCCGCTAATACGGGTTTGATGCTTACGTACTAAAGCAGGTTCAAAGTCGCCATCACGGTCTCTTGGGGTGGATATCTCAAGATCGCCTGTGTCACTGCGGACGGTCTTTTTAGTATGCCCATTGCGTTTATTTGGCTTATCTGCTTTCTCATGCTTAGGGTAGCCAAGATGGTCTTCCATCTCAGCTTCTAGGGCGGTATCAATAAACGATTGCATGAGCTGCTTTTGGAAGTCTTTGATGTCATCGAAGCTGTTCATACTACTAGCCATCTGCTCGGCCAGTTTCTTAATGTCAGTTTGCTTGGTCATTGCTTATTCTCCTGTTATGGGATTATAAGCAGTTACACAGTTTTTAGGAAACTCCC
>NZ_AYYA01000058.1:0-10011 GCF_000511065.1 Psychrobacter sp. TB67 | reverse complement strand
TATAGTCACTGCACTACAAAAGAGTTATGTTTTGGATGAATATCATAAAACAATTTAGATAAGTCATTTTCCATCCAACCTTGGCGTAAAAACTTCACTTGAGCCCACTTTTTCTCGATGGGATTTAAGTCAGGACTATAAGGAGGTAAGAATAATAGCCTGTGACCATGCCTGTTAAGCAGCTTTTGAACGCGCTTATGAAAGGCTGCATTATCCATAACGATTACACATTTTCTCTTAAGCTTTGGTATCAGCGTGAACTTGCACCAGTGATAGAAAATCTTTTTATTAATGTTGGTCTTTAAGCAATTGAGTGCAAACAGCGTTTTGCCATATAGTGCACCAATGACGTTGGTTCGATCTTTGGCTTGCCAATTGTAACTGCCAATGCAGGGGCTACCAATGGGTGCATAACCACAAGGACGCATCGTTTCACTCTCAAACCCACTTTCGTCCATATAGACAATAGCAAAGCCTTGAGCAATGTAGTGGTTAAGCTTGGCTAGATAAGTCGCTCTTTTCACAGGACAGGCTTTGGGATGCTCAAGTGTCTTTTTTTTTGCTAACACCAATACGCTTTAAGGCTTTACTGATGCCTGTTGGGCTACAATCAAAACGCTGTGCTCGCTCATAGTGATAATCGTCAGGGTGGTCTTTGACATCTTGAGCTAAGGCTTCATCCTCTATTTTGTAGGGCTTAATATATCGAGTGGTTTTACTATGAAGACGCTTTTTCCACTTCTGGATAGTCGTTGGACTGATATCATAGAAAACAGCAGCTTCAGCAAAGGTCATGCCCTCATCTAAGCTTTTTAAGACTTGTTTGCGAAAATCTAGGGAGTAAGTCATGGTTATTTATTGTGGTAATCGTTTAGTTGATTTATTTTATAACATTTTTGTGGTCAGGTGACTATAGCACTCATTACACAAATTATATCTTTAATATCAGTCGGATGAATTCCAACTTTACTTAATCCTTCTAAATAATCACTCTTGAAATTATTCTTATTTTTGTCGCTTGCATAAATATTAGGAAGTATATTTAGTAATCTATTACTACTAAATACTCGTTTCCAATCATTAAAGTCATACCCTATCATAGAGTCATACTGCCTATAAACGGTACAAACTGTCGTTATGACTGAATCTACAAAGGAATAATAAAAATTATAACTCTCACTGTGCATGTTGTTTAAAAAGTCATTTTTGGCTTGTGATGTCATAAAAGGTACAGAAAAAGTAGGAATAAGTGACAATGTATTAATCTTACTTTTTAAAATATTTTTTGGTTCAGTTTTGAAGCCACTTATTTCATCTATAGTTGAAGGTACGATTGCACAAGTTAATGCTTGAATAGAAGCTACTTCATCGTGAATGGCAAACAAAGCTTCATTTTCAATTAAAAAAACTATGACTTTCTGATCTTCAAAATGTTCATTTTTATCGGTCTCAGTCAAAATTTGTAAATCATCTAAACTAATTATTTTAAAATCCGAATCTTGAATACCAATTTCCAAATAATTATCAGATAATTTGTTGAACTTGTATTTACCAATATCTTGGGCTACTTTTTCTGTTGTTTGTCCTGTAGTGACGAACATAAAGCCTTTAGGGCCTTCATGTCCAGATACATCACTTAAACTATATTTAGAGGAACGACTCATAATAATGAACTCTATAAAGGATTTAAAAACATGTATATGTTAACTTGTTAAGATCAATTTGATAATCTACACTAAAACTATTAGGAAAGATGACTATGCTTGGCGAAAATTTTAAACAGAGTATTGCGCGTCTACAAGAAAAGGAACAAGCATCTCAGAAGCAGCACGATGATGCAAAACTAGACTTCAATGTGTTTACAATTTTGCGTAAGACGGGCGAAGAAGTTGGTTTGCACTCTCGTTTTCTTGCTGAAATATTAAATCCAAAGGCTAGTCATAAAATAGCAGGTTTTCAACAGTTATTCATTGAAACAATAATAAATAATGCCATAGCGACACAAGAATGGAAGCGAGATGAATTAGATTCAAACATCACTTATAGTTGCGAAATTGAATACAGTTTTCGTAATTCAGCTCATGGTAGAGCAGATATAATTCTCAGAAATACCAAAAATGTGATTGTTATTGAGAATAAGATTTATGCTTTTGACCAAAAAGGACAGTTAGCTAAATATTATAAAGCCTGCCAAGAACTAGGCTATGACGATAAAAATATCTATATATTATATTTGAATCGCTTTGGTGATGATGTATCACATTATGGTAAGGGAGACCTTAATAACAAAGACTATGGTGTGATAAGTTATAAGAAGGATATTTTTAACTTTTTATCGCTGTGTAAGGAAGAAGTAGTAGATTATCCACATATAGAACAAACCATTGAACAGTACATTAGTACCGTTGCTAGAATTACAGGTCAGACAAGGAATTCGAAAATGAGACAAGAGTATGTAGATTTTCTGGCAGATGACAATAACTTTAAAACCGTCTATGAACTAAGCCAGAACTTTGAAGCGTTTCAGCAGCATATTCAGAATAAGACTTGGAACGACCTGCTGAATTACCTTGGAAAGAAAAACTTAGAATTCACTTTTTGTGATAAGAACCTATTGCCTTGTAGCCAAGAAAAGTCTGTTAAGAATTACTTCAAAAGAAGTAAGAACACCTATGGCTTATGTTATAAGATTACGGAGAAAGAGGACGTAGGAATCTATTGTTATATTGAATTGAATCATCATTTATATTACAGCATCACGCTAGCAAATAAAGACGGGCTGCGCCTGCCAGAATGCCCACTCGATATGGTAGGTTTTGAAGAAAAGGTTGGGGAATTGTGCAAAAACTGGAAATATCAAGATAAAAAGAAAAATTTAGGTGGTCAGATTTACCCTCAACGACCAGTTAACTTTAAAAATCCCAATGATAATTTTTTTGATATCGTATACGAGCAGAAGCTCCAACAATGGATAGCTGAAACGGCTGATGATATTATTCAGCTGATTAATGATGTAAAGAATATCAATGTACAGCAAGCGTGACGCCGTCTCGTTAAACAGCTCGTAGGTTGGGTTGACGAAGGAAACCCAACTGTCTCATATTCATCAAAACCATCTCGTTGGGTCTCATCCTTCGACACCAACCTACAATCTAAACACGAAATCACCTATAATCCGTAGGTTGGCGTGGAGCTTGTGACACCCAACAAAATTAAGTAATATCAGCTATCAATTATCATTTGCAGAATAGCATGCAGTATCGAAGGCACTATCAAAAGGGAGCAACCTACTTTTTCACTATCAACCTAGCTGATAGGTCTAGCGATTTGCTAGTCAAAGAAATTGCAACACTTAGACACTCCTTCAAACTCGTTAAACAAAAACATCCCTTTCATATTGATGCTATCGTTATTTTACCAGACCATTTGCATATGTTATGTACTATGCCAAACAATGATGCAGACTTCTCTAAACGTATCAAACTAATCAAATATTACTTTTCTTATCATATTGCTAAAACAGAATCTATCTCAAATAGCAGACTTAAAAAAAGCGAGCGCGGTATTTGGCAACGTCGATTTTGGGAGCATTGCATTCGCGATGAAGCAGATTATCGAGCACATATTGATTATATTCATATGAACCCTATTAAGCATGAGTATGTTAAACAACTCAAAGACTGGCAATATTCCTCATTTCATCGATTTGTGAAGGATGGTTTGCTTCCTATTGATTGGGGCTGTTGAGAATGTTCTTTTAATATTTAGATGTTGGGTATCGCAAACTCCACCCAACCTACCATTAAATATCCTAAGTTGCCTTGAGATGCGGTTTAGCCCCGATTGTAGCGGTTATCCTGCTCAATTGAACGAGTTGCGAGGACTAGGTTTTGGCTTGGCTACGCGGAGCAAGAGACAGGACAAACCGTAGCCCTCGCCTCGTATCAGTGAGTAGATATAAGCGAAAAGCGGGATTGGCTCCAATATTTAGCCGTTAGGTCTTGTATCTCGCCGCCAACCTACTCGACACCCAGCATCACGACATAAGATAAAAATCAAACCAGCCACTTTTCAATATTCCTTCGCAAAAAAAGGTAAGTCTTTTGACTTACCTTTTTTGATAACATTTACTTTTGAGGATATTTACTGAGTTATCTACGTTTAATGGTTCTAGTAGTTACCCCAGTAGTTGCACCACTAGTTGCGTTAGTAGGTGCTTTAGCAGCCGCTTGATAAACTGGTGTAACCTCAGGTAAGAGCGCCTGAATTTTAGCGATACGCTGCCCAGAGTTTGGATGCGTAGACATCAAAGTAGCTATGGTGTTGCTACGACCATTGGCGGCTTCCATTTTTTGCCATACTGCAACGGCAGCTTCTGGATTGTAGCCTGCCTGTGCCATCAAGCGTAGACCACCTACATCGGCTTGTGACTCTTGACTACGAGAAAATGGCTTATCAAGTCCGTAGTCACTAATCAAACCCAACGCATCATCACTTAACCCTGTTTTTGCCTGTAGTTCGGCACCACCTAACTGAAGCGCTAAGCTTGTCAGAATTTTTTGCCCAGCGTCTTTTTTACTATGCTCAGATAACGCATGGGTCATTTCATGTCCCATGATTGCAGCGATTTCTGCATCTGTTAACTTTAACTGTTCTACAACACCTGTGTAAAAAGCCATCTTACCACCAGGCATTGCCCAAGCATTTAATTCAGGTGAACGTATAACAGTGATCTGCCAATCAAAAGGGACGCCTGTCGTATTAGCGCGAACGGCGTAGGGCTTCATACGATTAAAGACTCTTTTCACTCGGATGGCGGTGGTAGACGTATTATCTACTGCGCCTTGACTATTAGCACTAGAAACCACTTGAGAGTAATTTTTAGCCGCATCGGCATTCATGCTATTGGTATCGTACCCTGACATATCAGCTATCGTAGTACAGCCTACTAAAGTAGTAATCGTCGTAAGCAATAGAGCATTTTTTACTTTATTAAAAGTTGTCATTAGACGTCCTAGTTGAGAAATATAATTAAGGTGATTGGCTAAAATAAAAGTAATGCGTTGATAAACTTAAAATCCCACTATCAAAATTTATATCATGCAATCCGCGCACTGAAAGCAATACATAATTGATAATGTAACTAAAATGTAAATGAGGTGTAAGTAATGTGTCTAAATTACCGAGTGGGAGATTATCATGGCATAAAACAAAAGTCTATTAAATTTGTAGTCTATTGTTTGTTCGTTGTCTTAAGCTTTACCGACCTACCTTTGAAACATACAACTTTATCATTTTTAATAGAACCTCTACTCAGAGAGCGGCCTGCAATAAAGCCCACCTACATAAACTCTCTCTCAACATTCATCACCCGCGCATCTACGGTCCGCTCTATCTTCTCCTCTATTTGACTGCATTGTGATTCGACCTCACGTTTAGATAGCCCCACTACCACAAACGTCCATTCGCTGGCATCATGCCGATCACGCTCGCCGCTTTCACATACCGCGACGCTTGGCGTATTACCAAAGCGTGCATGCAAGCCGCCCATGCGTTGGCGTTTTTCTTTGAGTGAACTACAACCGGGTAGAGAAAAGGTCAAAGTTAGAATGACGATATGCATTTTATTCTCCTTGCGACAGTGGTTTACGCTTTATAATAGTAGCAAATAAGCACGGCAAGTTATGCTATCGTTACCTTGCCGTATCGATACCTCATAACGACTCACACTGTTTATACTAATACCATTCATAAAAATCATAATAGCCAATATGCGTACTCGCCCAATGACTTCTATCAGCTACGTACAGCAACAGCGCATTACTCGATTATGCGTGCGCTGCGGACTACTCCTTATGCAATATGGTGCCGAGTCTGCTGTGGTGGTGGACTTGTCTAAACGTTTGGGATTCGCTTTGGGAATGAGTAGCGTAGAATGTTCGCTGAATTTTAATGCCATCACCTTGACGACCATCTGTAATGAACGCTGTATCACCACCACCAGAGACACGATTAATCAGAGCATCAATGTCAATTTATTGGTACAAATCCAGCAAATTATCAATAAAACCGAAGCCAATACAAATAGCGAAAAGCTAGATAACCATAAACTGAAGTCTGAGCTGACTGACCGCACCACCCTTGCGTTTGATGAATTAGATAAAACGGTTTATCCAACGTGGCTAGTGGGCGTGTTTGTCGGTGCATCTTGTGCTGCGTTTGCTAATCTTAATGGCGGTAGTTGGTCGATTACCGCGGTGACCTTTGTCGCTGGTATGGTCGCGATGTTCACTCGCATTTATTTGGCCAAGCAGCATTTCAATCCTTTTATCACCGTCATCGTGACGGCTTTTATCGCCTCTTTGATTGGGGCGACGACTTACTATTTTGATATTGGTAATAATGCAGATATTGCCGTTGCCTCTAGCGTGCTCTTACTAGTTCCAAGCTTTCCTTTAATCAATTCTTTCTCAGACATCTTAAAGGGCTATGTCAATATCGGCATTGGACGTGCCGTTTTTACTTATATGCTAACCTTGTCAGCGTGCGTTGGCATTGTGATGGCGCTGGTTTTACTACAAATACAGCACTGGGGATTTTGACATGTGGTTCATTGAAACCGTTGCCCTGTCGTGTATTATTACCCTTGGTTGGACACTCATGTTCAGCGTACCCAAACGCTATATTCCACCTTGTTTGCTGATGACCGCCTTTGGGTTCGGACTAAAAACAGCGCTGGTCTATCAGCACATACATCTGGTGGTAGCCAGCTTTTTTGGGGCGATGCTTGCCAGCTTTTTAGGCGTGTACTTTTCTAAAAAATATACCTTACCGCCCAAAGCGTTAATCTCGCCAAGCGTCATCTGTATGATGCCCGGTATCGCTGCTTATAAGGCGATGGTCAGTATGGTACAGATTGGCTATTTTGGCTTTTCCGACGAATTATTTAGCCAAATGATGGTGTATTTGTTTGAGGCCTTATTTGTGACTTCAGGATTGGTGCTAGGCTTATCCATTCCTGGGCTGTTATTTTATAGACGGCGCGCTATTGTTTAGATGGGCTTATAAGGTGTTAGGCTATTTTTGCCTAAATATTTTTATAGCGTGGTGCTAGCTGGCACATCTTCATAAGCAAAACCTTGTAAGATTCATTATCATACCCATTACAATAGAGTTAAAAATAACAGAATTAAAAAATAATAGACTGCAAAATTGTACCAATACGCATCAATACGTACTAAATAAAGAGACTTAACTATGACCAAACATTATGACTATATTTCCATTGGTGGCGGTAGCGGCGGGATTGCTTCAATCAACCGAGCGGCAAGCTATGGCAAAAAATGCGCCATCATCGAAGCGGAGCAATTAGGCGGCACCTGCGTAAACTGGGGCTGCGTGCCCAAAAAGGTGATGTGGTATGGCGCACAAGTGGCCGAAGCTATCGAAAAGTATGCGCCAGACTATGGTTTTGACGTTGAGTTAAAAGGCTTTGACTTTCAAAAGCTGGTCAATAGTCGTCAACAATATATCCAAAACATTCATCGCTCTTATGATAATAATTTGGCAAAGAACGGCGTTGAAGTGATAAAAGGCTTTGCCAAATTCGTCGATACCAATACGGTCGAGGTCAATGGCGAACATATCACCGCTGACCATATTTTGATCGCGACGGGTGGTCATCCTATCTTCCCTGATATCAAAGGCGCGGAACACGGTATTGATTCTGATGGGTTTTTTAGATTAAATCATTTGCCAAAACGCGTGGCTATCGTCGGGGCAGGATATATCGCGGTTGAGATCGCTGGCGTGCTCAACAGTCTGGGCGCTGAGGTACATCTGTATGTGCGTCAACATTCGCCGCTACGCTCGTTTGACCATACTATCGTAGAAGCGTTATTGATAGAGATGGAGCAAGATGGTATTCAATTGCATACTGAAACGACGCTGACGGAAGTCAATAAAAACGACGATGGCAGTTTAGAACTCTTTACCAAAGATGGTGCGCTTGATACCGTTGATTGTTTGATTTGGGCGATAGGTCGTGCGCCTTCGACGGACAATATCAATTTGGATGTTACGGGTGTGGAAACGACTGATAATGGCAAAATCAAGGTCGATAAATTCCAAAATACTAATGTCGATGGTATTTATGCGGTCGGTGATATTATCGAAAACAGTATTGATTTGACACCCGTCGCTATCGCAGCAGGTCGCCGCCTATCAGAGCGTTTGTTTAATGATAAGACAGACGAGCATTTGGTTTATGACTTGGTACCAACGGTTATCTTTACTCACCCCCCTATCGGCACGATTGGTTTGTCTGAGATTGACGCGGTTGAGCAGTATGGTAAAGACAATATCAAATGCTACACCTCGAGCTTTACCTCGATGTACAGCGCGGTAACTCAGCATCGCCAAAAATGCGTGATGAAGCTCGTTTGCTTGGGCGATGATGAAAAAGTCATCGGTTTGCATGGCATAGGTTTTGGTGTCGATGAGATGATTCAAGGCTTTGCGGTAGCGATAAAAATGGGCGCGACGAAAGCAGACTTTGATAATACGGTTGCCATTCATCCAACTGGCTCGGAAGAGTTTGTGACCATGCGTTAATGTCGCGTTGATATATGCGTTAGTTTTATAGGGTGTGTAAGTAGAGGGGCTATTCTTGAGAGAGTAGCCTTTTTTGCTAGGTTTGAGGACTATCTCGAGCCCATCCCGAATTCTGTGTAACTGCCATTTAGATTAAGTGCTTACTAATACGATCATCAAACATAATCATAAAGCGATTTAAAGCAGACGTCCAGTTACGGATGGGCATCGACCACTTTTTGGATGCCTGCTGGGTGGCTAAGTACACCACTTTGAATGCTGCCTGATCAGAGGGGAACACCTTACGCTTATTCACCGCCGTCCGAATCACGCTGTTTAGCGACTCAATAGCATTGGTGGTATATATGACTTTTCTGATGTCTTTAGGGTAATTAAAGAACACCGTTAAGCCCTCCCAGTTATTGCGCCAAGACTTAACCACATGCGGGTACTCAGTGCCCCATACCTCATCAAAGTGTTCAAGGTTAGCCTCTGCTATCTCAAGCGTATCAGCGCCGTAGATAGCCTTTAGATCAGCCGCTACTGCCTTTTTATTTGTCCAAGGTACAAACTTCATCGAATAGCGCACCATGTGTACGATACACAGCTGAACCTGAGCGTTGGGATAAACGGTATTGATGGCATCAGGGAAGCCCTTTAAACCATCGACACAGGCAATGAGGATATCTTGCACCCCGCGGTTTTGTAGTTCAGTGAGTACACCCAGCCAGAACTTAGCGCCCTCATTCTCTGATAGCCACATACCAAGCAGCTCTTTTTTACCATTAAGTCCCACACCTAGTGCCAGATAGATAGCCTTGTTGATAATCTGTTTATCTTGACGTATCTTCACGACAATACAGTCTAGATAGACGATAGGATAGACACTGCTTAACGGCCGGTTCTGCCAAGCGGTGATGTCCTCTAAGATGTTGTCAGTGACTCTTGAAACCAGGGTGCTTGAGATGTCGACATCGTAGAGCTCTTTGATACTCTCTACAATCTCAGTGGTGGTTTGACCCTTGGCGTAAAGGAATATGATCTTGTCATCAAGGCCGCTAATACGGGTTTGATGCTTACGTACTAAAGCAGGTTCAAAGTCGCCATCACGGTCTCTTGGGGTGGATATCTCAAGATCGCCTGTGTCACTGCGGACGGTCTTTTTAGTATGCCCATTGCGTTTATTTGGCTTATCTGCTTTCTCATGCTTAGGGTAGCCAAGATGGTCTTCCATCTCAGCTTCTAGGGCGGTATCAATAAACGATTGCATGAGCTGCTTTTGGAAGTCTTTGATGTCATCGAAGCTGTTCATACTACTAGCCATCTGCTCGGCCAGTTTCTTAATGTCAGTTTGCTTGGTCATTGCTTATTCTCCTGTTATGGGATTATAAGCAGTTACACAGTTTTTAGGAAACTCCC
>NZ_AYYA01000057.1:0-98976 GCF_000511065.1 Psychrobacter sp. TB67 | reverse complement strand
AGAGATACCATCTTAAAAAAGCCAAATCAAGTGCTAATTAGCTCAACTCTTGCTTGGTAAGGTTGCTGATGTTTAACCACGCCGAAACAAATATGCACAAGCTTACGCATCGCCGCACAGACAGCCTGCATTTTGCACTTACCGTTAGCAAGCAGTCGCTCATACTGCGCCTTAATGTCGGGATTATGCTTAATGGCGACTAGCGCCGGCATATACAATTTAGCTCTTACGGCACTTGAGCCATTCTTTGCTAAGCGAGACTTGCCCTTAAATAGCCCTGATTCACTATGCTTGGGAACTAGACCTAAAAAGGCTGCCATTTGCGACGCTTGACTAAACTGCTTATTATGCATCAGCGACATCATCTGCTTTGAGACAACAGGGCCGACGCCTTTAATAGTTTGTAGCAGATATTGGTCTTGCTTTAAATTGGGATGACCATCGATATGGTCATCAATATCACCATTGAGCTTAACAATGGCGGCTTGCAAAGAGACTATCATCTGCTCAATAGACGCTTTAACGATAGGAGCGGTGTCTGTGGCCTCCGTTTTTTCCAATCGATTCAGCTCACGTTGTAAGTCTTCTTGTAGCGCGTCTAAGCGCGACAGTAAAGACTTGAGGTGACGCGCCTCTGCTGGCGGCGGTGTCCACAATTTAGGCTTAGCACTATAGGTGTAGCGGGCTAATAACATACTATCTTTCTTATCCGTCTTGTTGCGACTTCCTAAACTAGCAGCATAGCTTTTGACGTAAGCAGGATTGATGATGCTAACGTTAAGCTTTTTATCAAATAGGTAGTAGGCGATGTTCTCGTGATAGACGCCTGTAGCTTCAAGGGTTATGTGGATGTTGTTTAAGTCATCAGTAATGTTAGCAATTAGCCAGTTGATAAGAGCAGCATAGTCACTGTGATCATTTTTAAAGACTTTAGTTTTGAATTTTAGTTTGTCAGTGTCTTTGAGCCATGCAATATCTAGCTTATTTTTACTAACGTCTATGCCTATATAATGTGTCATCTTATTGTCTTCCCTTGTTTATGCAGTGTCACTCATGGCATCTGATAAGATGTCGAGGCACTTGGATACCATTCAGAATATTAAGATGATAGGATGAGCATTGGGCATAATCTCTTACACAGTGTCTAGGCACTAAGGTTATACTCATACTCTCAATGCTCATGAATAACTGCTTTATTTTATCAACTTTCATCGATAGTATTAAGCGATTATTCAAGATACAAGGTTATACACCACGTTTGCTCATGATCATCTCATAGATGAAGAGCAAGATAATGGCACCGATTACTGAGAATATTAGACCAGTAAAGCCACCATCAGCATTTATGCCGATAACGCTAGCAATGACACCGCCCAATAAAGCACCAACGATACCCAAGACAATGGTCATAATCCAACCCATAGGGTCGCTACCTGGCTTAATTGCTCGTGCTAATAGACCAGCGACCAAACCTACGATAATCATCCAAATAAAGCCCATTTCATTCTCCTAATTTATTGTAATTTAAATGTATTATTAATTATTAATGGTTTTGATAAATACATTGTAAGGACTCTATAGGAATAAGAGTAAGCACAAAATGTTACCAGTGTACGGGCTATGTGAGAAAAAACCTCAAATTGCTATCGCACAGGTGCAATAGGTAAACGAAAGGTTAAAAAGGTAGCAATGTCGCTAATATTTGAATATTCAACAGACCCTAGTCTGAGTTGATTATAATTTATAAAAGATGAGCATAAAAATAGCGCCGTTTATGATTAATAAGCGACGCTATCATTCTGACAGTAGTTTTGATTGGTCGGTTGAACTATTGCTCGCGCAAGGCCGTTAATAGGCGCTGATGAATATTCTCAAAGCCGCCATTAGACATAATGACAATCGCATCACCAGCTTTTGCATGGCTAGTGATATGTTCAATAATAGCATCGACGCTAGAGAGTACCTGTTGGTTGTCGATATTAGGATTGGCAGTATTGGCATTGTCGATGACGTCTTTTAGACCCCATTCGAGACCAGTAGGCTCATACCAAAGTGTATAGTCGGCAAGGGCGGCAGACTCAGCCAAACTGTCTTGATGAATGCCCATTTTCATGGTGTTACTACGTGGCTCAATGATTGCCCAAATGCGTCTATCAGCCAGTTTCTTTTTGGCACCATCCAACGTGGTGGTGATGGCAGTCGGATGGTGGGCAAAGTCATCAAACACTAAAATATTATTTACATCACCGATGAGTTCCATACGACGCTTGATACCAGCAAATGCTGATAACGCTGCGCAAGCGGTTTTGACATCGACGCCAACATTATAGGCAGCGGCGACAGCAACCAGTGCATTATTGACGTTGTGAATACCGCTCATCGACCAATCGATGAGCGCTGTGGCTTCTTTATCAGCTACGAAACTAACCTTGAATTGACCGCCGTCTTTGCTAATAAGTTCGGCTTGCCAGTCGCTACTGTTTTTTAGAGTCGTATTATTGTCGCCGTCATTAGCATTAGCATTAGCCTCTGTTGAGTCAATCACTGCCGTGCGCCAAATAGGCGTCCAAACGCCTTTTGCCAAGGTATCTTCTAAGCTAATAGTTGCTGCCGGCATGATAATTTTACCCGTGCTCGGAATCATGCGTACCATGTGATGGAACTGGGTCTGGATAGCATCGAGATCTGCAAAAATATCAGCATGATCAAATTCAAGGTTGTTTAAAATAGCGGTACGCGGGCGATAATGAACGAATTTTGAACGCTTATCAAAAAATGCCGAATCATACTCATCAGCTTCAATCACGAAATAGCCAGTTTTTTCTGCTGCATCATTGGTTTTTTCAGCACCCAAATAGCTGCTATGTGCAAAAACTTGCTGCAAATGCTCGTCAGTGGTATCGACTAGCGGCACACCACCAATCAAAAACCCCGCATCAATACCTGCATAATGCAGTATCCAGGCAAGCATGGTCGTCGTCGTGGTTTTACCATGAGTACCGGCAACGGCGATGACGTGACGCGACTGCAACACTTTTTCAGACAAAAATTGTGGCCCTGAAGTATAGCGTAGACCTGTGTCTAGCATATATTCGATGACATCCATCCCGCGCTTCATGGCGTTACCAACGACGACTAAATCTGGCGCTGGCTGCAAGTGCTCTATCAGATAGCCTTGCTCAATCGTCACGCCCGCATCTTCAAGTTGGGTAGACATCGGTGGATAGACATTGGCATCTGAGCCCGTGACCGTATGTCCAAGCTCGCGTGCCAATAAGGCCAATGAGCCCATAAAAGTACCACAAATACCAAGAATATGAATATGCATAGACGTTCCGTACGAGCTTGAATAAGAAAATGAAATTGTAGAGTTATCCGAAAAGGTAGCAACATCAAAGCGCTGCGTATTTTAGGACGTACCCAACCTATTGGTCACGAGTGCTGGCTATATCAGAGCATTGATAAATGGTTACGGCGCAAACCTCGCTTGCTATACTAAACGACCTATTTGCGCTCGGTTGTTCTATAGCCAGCAGGCACTTATTGTAAAGTAAACACTGTTGGATGACCAATAAAAAACGCCCAATAGATAGGCGTTATGCGACTGCTTATTTGGCATCATTAGATTGAGTGTATTCAATCTTTTATACTGCTGCACTTTTATCTGCGTGACAAGGTATAGTCGCCGTTGGGATTTTTGTACTCATCCATCATCACCAGATGGTTGTCTTGGATATGATAGGTTTCGATATGCTTACTTTCATAAACAATCGTAATTGTATCATTGTCTTGACGATAAATACCCGACTCGAGCAATGGCTGGCGCGGCGGCTCAGCACTATTATAGAGGCTGGTTTTTAACACTGAACCATCGGCGAATAAGTTCAGAGTAATATCGATATTGTCGCAAGATGCGCAAGGAACCATACCACCATAATCGCCCATTAACGTAGCCTGTAATGCACTATTATCATGTGGCTCTGAGATCATGGGTGAGTGACGTGTATGCGTGTCATCATCGGGTTGGGCGGCGTTAATGAGCGATTGACCTGTATCTGCATTGGCCGATATATCAGTATCCGTTTGCTGATTGTCTTGCGCAGCATCTTGCAGAGCAGCGTTTTCCGTATTATCGACGGGGGCAACTTTAGTGCTTATGCCTTTATTGGTCGTCGACGAAGAGCTGTCGCAACCAATAAGCAGTAAGCAGATAGGCACGGCTAATAAGGGTCGACGAGCGCGTCTTATGATATTAGAACTGGTAGAAAAAATAGACGTAAGATATATCATGGCATACCAAAAACAGTTTTTAAATAGATTCTAGAAACGTTACGAGTATTGTCAATTATGACCGAGCCAGCGCGATCGCCGAAGCTCAATGGCTGTTATCAGAGATAAAAGCGGACGAGCTTACTGAGTCCGTATTAGGCGTCTGACGGCATTGTTTTATCGGTTGGTATCGATTAATAATAAGGCTGAGCTATAGATATTGAACATTGTGCTTGTTCATTAATGGCTAGTAGCTAATGGCTGGTAGCTAATGGTTGATAGTTAACGAATGTATAATTAAAACACATCATTATACCAGTTAAGTATACAAGCTGTCTCACCATATCAAAGCTCAAAGATATCTATGTGGACTTTTTGTTATAATCAACTCGATGGGAGAACAGATAGGGTAGCACTTATAACGACACTTATAATAAATAATAGCGATTCAATAACAGCAATAAATACAGCGCATAAAAAAGAAAGCGCATAAAAAAATGGCAAATCCCTTTGTGTTAGAGATTTGCCATTGTATAAAAGTATAAAGCGTTATCTTGCTTGGTAGTTAGCCGCGCCGATTGCTGTTAAGCACGACGAATAGGGGTAGCAGGGCGTACGATGCGCCATAATATTATTACATGCACTATCAATAGAATGCTAAAAAGAATCAGTGATTGCTCAGGAATACTCAAGCCCATAAATCGCCAAGCAATCTCAGCACACTCACCAGAACCAGCAAACACTTCATTCAAGACTTGCTTCATTGGTAAGGTGTCGAGCCAATAGTCTAATCCCGGACCACAAGAAGGGACTTGGTCAGCGGGCAAGTGTTGTAACCAGACATGACGCGCAGCAACCGCAGTAGCCCAGCCGATACCTGCTAAGCTACCAAGCCATAATATAAGTCTTACCACTTTAGATTTCGGATTAAACAGTGCTGCTATTAAGGCAAAGCCACCCATAACCATCAGGCCGATACGCTGAAAAACACAAAGTGGGCAAGGTGATAGACCCAGATGGCGCTGTAAATAAAACAGCGCAAAGCTCATTCCTATCACTGCCATTAATACCAAAAAGACTTGCAAGTTACGGTAGGTGGTTAGCTTTAGCATTGGTCAAATACTCTTATAAAATAATCAATAAAACACTAGGGCGTGTTGAACATTCACAAATAGGCACTGCTGATTGCTAAAATGGTTTCATACAAGGCGCAAGTCGACGATAATGTTAATACCTTAGCTAGACTTGCAACGCAGTATGGGGCGATTTTAGCATCAGCCCGTAGGGACAGGACTGTTTTTTGCCGCTTCTGTGTTAAAAATAGACGTTTAGAAAGACTAAACTTAAGATTTTTAACGTTGAATCGCCTAAAAAATAGTCTCTGTCAGTGCCATGGTCGAATGTTCAACACGCCCTATAAACAATAAAATACCATGAACAATAGAAAACGTTAATTAGCGATACTGTTGTAAGAAGTCCATAAAGTCTTCGGTCTCGGCGGCTTCAATTTCTGCTTGCTGAAGTATTGATTTTTCAGCCAATACTTCATATTTGGCTTGGTTATTGGGGCTAAGAGTTTGTTGCAAGAGAGAATCGCGATGCTGCTGCGCTAAGGTAAAGCCCAGCTGCCATAAACTGCCTAGACGTTTGCTATCAGAGTTTACTTGCGCCGATATGGTCGATTCAGAATGTCCCGCTTTGCCTTGCATCAATGCTACCGCCGCACGGTAGTCATTACCACCATAGTGCGCATCGAGTAGGGCGGCTAGAGGTTGCATACGATCTAGGTGTATCAACATCCAGCTTTCTAGTGATTGCTCCGCACCATTATTAATGATGTGCAAATTGTCACGGCGACCTTCATTGACCACGCGCTCAAGATTGATGGCCAGCGCTTCTTCTTCCTCAGGCATCAATTCAGGCGAATCATTTAGCAAGCAATAAAGCGCCATCACTTCTAAAAAACAAGCGCTCGATAGACGGATACCGATATCGCTATAAGGATCGAGATCAATAGCGCGGAACTCAACGTAAGCGATGCCGCGACGCTCCAGCGCTTCGGTAGGCGTCTCGCCACTCATCGCAATTTGTTTGGGGCGGATAGGGCTATAGTATTCATTTTCTATTTGTAGAATATGGTTATTGATCTGGATAGGATGACCCTCAGCATCATCCAAACCAAGCTTTTCAAAGCTCTCGTGCGGCGTTTGAATCGCGCGGCGTAGGCCAGCGACATACTCTGGTAGATAGTTATAGCGAATATCCAGCTGCTCTTGCACACTATTGGTATAGCCAAGCTTGCCCATACGTAGGCTGGTCGCTGCAGGCTTGTAATAAGTTGAATCGTTGAGCAGCTCTAAATCGTGCTCACGTCCTGCTATAAAACAAGGACAGACACTGGGACTGGCGCCTAGCAAATACAGTACCAGACTGGTCAGACGCTTAAAGTTGCGAATCAGACCTAGGTACTTCTCATTCTTAAATTCTGTCAACGTTTGGCTTTGCGCAGCTGGTACTTTTGCTTGCCACGCTTCGAATAGGTTGTCACCGAAAGATAAGTTGTAATGCAAACCAGCAATCGTCTGCATGCGGCGACCATAACGAATACCCAGACCACTACGATATAACGTTTTTAGCTTACCCGTGTTAGAGCTACCATAATCCGCCAAAGGGATGTCTTCGTCTTTGGATGACAGCATGCATGGCATCGATAGTGGCCACATGAGCTCACCTTCAGGCATACCTTGGTACACTAAAAGATGGAGCTGACGCAGCATATTTAGCGTCTCTTTGGGGCTGGTTTTTGGGTCAGTGATGAGCTCAAGCAAGCTCTCAGAATAATCAGTTGTAATAAAGGGATGCGTGAGCTTGGAGCCAAGTTTGATTGGGTGCGGCGTTTGCGCCAAATAGCCATCGGGCTTGACGCGCAGACCTTCTTTTTCGATACCGCGCAGCATACCCGCTAAGTGCTGGGTATCAAACCAATTAGGGATTTCAAAACTAACAAAGCTAGGCGCAAAATTACTCATAATAGTCATCTATTGTTATTTGTTATGGCGGCTCAAAACACGACAGGTGTATGACCATAAAAGAGGTAGGTATTTAGATTAATAATGACGTCAGTTTAGCTCAAAGCCACCCTGAAAACCACGGACAATTACAAATACAATAAGCTTTGCTTAAAGTCGGTCGATGACTATTTGGCTAATAAACTTGGCGTATTTACGTCGGTATTACACGTTTTATAGTTACTCATGAATACTTTAGGTCAGTAAGTGATTGTTGTCTATATCATTGATAATAAAAAATTTATTGCCAAAAACAAGGGATTGGCTAAACTAAAAAAAGCACCTACCAAGTGGGTAGATGCTTTAGAACGCTACGAGTAATCAAGCTCAGTGCGGGTATTGTCACGAGCAAATGATTGAGTTATAACGGGCTCATTACTGACTTAAGTAAAATCTAATTCAGTTTCAAAGCTTTTTAGGTTATGACGTGCCATCGCTAGGTTTGACTTTTGACGATCAAGCACAAGATATAAGAACAAGTTGTCGTTGCGTACTAATGGACGTAGCAAGTGATACTGCTTGCTTAGGGTAATCAGGATATCTTCGATGCTCTCATTCAGACCTAGTGCTGCGGCAACCTTACGTTTAGAGCGCAATACTTCCGTGTTACCAGCAGCGGCAAGCTCAAGATCGATGCCAGAACCAAGCGTGGCCATTGCAAGACCAGATTCGCTGTCTACTAGCGCGGCTGCAATAAAGCCGTCGATGTCATTTAGTGCGTCAAGTGTTAACTTAGCCATTGTCATGTACCTTAATTGTTTGGGATATAAAGAGAGTTTCTCAAAAATGTCATCAATTAATAGCTTCGATTAATCAGCTTACATTCGAATTGATTAATATAGCTACTCAAACTGTGGTGATATTTAAGCATATCCTTATAATAAAACAATAAAAAACCGACCAAATAGGCTTTTAGTCGGATTATCGGCGCGCAATATAATATTAAGTATACAACCGTACACTTAATTTATCACAATAGTTTCCTATTTATTTGGCATTGATTAATAATAGTTATCAATCAAAAGCCTAAATCCACTATTTAACTTAGATGGAAAATGACGAGCCGCAACCACAAGTAGTCGTAGCGTTCGGGTTGGTGACGATAAAGCGCGCGCCTTCTAGTCCTTCGGTATAATCAACGGTAGAGCCTTGCAGATACTGATAGCTTAAAGAGTCTACCACTAGAGTGACGTCGCCATTGTCAAAGTTGGCATCGTCCTCATTTAGGTCATTGGCAAAGTTAAAGCCGTAAGAAAAACCTGAGCAGCCGCCGCCAGTCACATAGACGCGCAGCATAAGATCGCTGTCACCTTCTTCTTCGCGCAAGCGCCGCACTTTTTGTGCTGCACTGTCGGTTAGGCTTAATACGGTAGGATCTACCGGCTGGCTTGAGCTTGGGTTAAATTGGTTGGCTGATTCGTTCATATCTACCTCAGTTGCTAGGATCAAATGCTGTCGTCGTCCTGTTTGGGTTTGCAACTTATATGGTTGCAAATAAAGATACGCGCGGCGTTTGATTCAATTGGGTGCTGTCGTTATAGCAATGTCGTTTGGTTATTATAAGGTTGGTAGTTGCGCCATCACAACCCTTTAGTTGTCTGCGGGCATTACGCTTTTGGCAGTATATCATAATGGGGGTCACGATTAGTTTGTCAAGAGGGATCATCGTCCATACGGGTTTTAAGACTGGCTTTTTTAGCACAATAACTGCTTGGTTTTGAAATAGTTATTTAATCGTTTGCCTATGGGGCAAGCGTTTGAAATAATAGCCGCCAGTTAACATGCAAGATGTGTGTTTTTTATTGCCTTATATTTTATATTACTGTTGAGATGAAGAAATTATATGATCGAATTTAAAGACGTTGGTGTTCGCCGTGATGGTCGTGAGTTGTTTGCAGGGGCAAGCTTCCAGCTACATCCGGGCCACAAAGTTGGCTTAACGGGCAATAACGGCACTGGTAAATCGACCTTGTTTGCCTTATTACTGACGCGAATGGGCACAGGCGATACCGAGGTTACCCTTGATAGGGGCGAAGTGAGCATTCCTGATAGCTGGCATGTGGCGCATATGGCGCAGGAAGTGGGTGCGAGTGCGCAAACGGCGATTGATTATGTATTAAGTGGTGACGAGCAGTGGTATGAGATTAACGCGGCTTTAAATGATTTGAGCAGTGTCAGTGATGAGCAGATTGGGGTGTTGCATCAGCAGTTTGATGAGATCGATGGCTATCGTACACCGACTAAAGCCGCGCAAATCATGGCGGGTCTTGGTTTTAATACCAATCAGCATGAGCTGCCCGTAGAAGGGTTTTCGGGTGGTTGGCGTATGCGTTTAAACCTCGCCAAAACCTTGATGAGCCGTGCTGACTTAATGCTACTCGATGAGCCAACCAACCATTTGGACTTGGATGCCATTCTGTGGCTTGAGACTTGGATTAATGCCTTTACCGGTCTGGTCATCGTGATCTCACATGACCAAACCTTCTTAGACAATACTGTCGGTCATATCTTGCACGTTGAGCAGCAAAAAATCACCCTTTATACGGGTAACTATCAGCAGTTTATCCGTACCCGTCATGAGCGTATGGCGCAGCAGCAGCAAGCGTTTGAAAAGCAAGAAGCGACTAAGGCACATTTGGATGACTTTATTCGTCGCTTCCGTGCCAAGGCCAGTAAGGCCAAACAAGCACAGAGCCGTATCAAGCAGCTTGAGCGCATGGCAGAGCTATCACCAATGATGGCAGACAACCCGTTTTCGTTCCGCTTTTATGAGCCAGCGAATATGAGCTCGCCATTGATTGAGCTAACCGATGCCGATATTGGTTATAGCGATACGCCCCTACTTTATAATGCCAATGTGCAAGTAACCCCTGATACTCGTATCGGGCTGCTTGGGATGAATGGCGCGGGTAAATCGACGTTGGTTAAAGCCTTGGTCGGTGAGCTTAGTGTATTAAAAGGCAGTTACAAGGTTTCAGATACGCTCAAACTTGGCTACTTTAATCAGCATCAAATGGATATCCTTGATCCTAAGGCAACCCCAATCGAGATGTTACGTCGCCTAGCAGGTAAAACGTCTGATGCGATGCTGCGCTCGTTTTTAGGTAGCTTTGATTTCCGTGGCGACCGTATCGATACCATCAGTGAGCTATTCTCTGGTGGCGAGCGTGCGCGCTTAACGCTAGCTTTGATCGTTTGGCAACGTCCGAATGTCCTTGTACTCGATGAGCCAACCAACCATTTAGACTTACAAATGCGCCAAGCATTGACCATCGCCTTGCAAGGGTTTGAAGGGGCAGTGGTACTGGTCTCGCATGATCGCGAGTTGATTGCCAACGTCTGTGATGAGCTGTTTTTGGTTCATGACGGTATAATCGAAGAATTCGACGGCGACATCAGCGACTATGGTAAGTGGCTGGCAGAAAAGCGCAAGCAAGAGAACTCGACAGACAAAAGTAGCAGTAAGAAAAAGAATAAAAAAGCGAATAAGAAGTTTGTTTCACGTGAAACAGTAGAGGGAGCATCTAATAATTCTTCCTCTACTAACAAAGCACCAGCAAAAAGCGAAGCCACTCAGCCAACGCTTAGTAAAGATGCGCTGCGCAAAATGGCCGCTGAACAACGTAAATTGACCGCGCCGATTCGTCGTGATATTGAAAATATCGAAAAGGCATTGGCTAACATTGATGAGCAGCTAGTGGCTCTAGAAGAAAAGCTGGCCAATACAGATCTGTATGAAGACAGTCGTAAGTCGGATTTACTGATTTTGCTCAATGAGCAAACGGCGTTACAGCAGCAGCACAGCGACAATGAAGAGAAACTATTGCTGTCTATGACGACGCTAGAGGAAATGGAAGCTGGTTTTGAATAAATAGGTTTCATGATGGGTGAAGTGGTTATTCACTGATAATAACAAGCATAAAAAAAGGGAGAGCGTTAGCTCTCCCTTTTTATTACATTATTGCAGACGGTATTTACCATCACCATAAGAGAGTATTTTCATTGTGGTCGTACAAAGCTCGCAGTTTATTTGACTAGCAGCAGCTTTAGATAAATCAAGAATGCGTCCTCGAATGAAAGGCCCTCTATCCGTAATTTTTACGATCACGCTCTGCTTGGTCTTTTTATTGGTCACTTGTACCTTCGTACCGAATGGCAAGGTTTTATGCGCAGCGGTCAAAGAGTTCATGTTAAAGATACTGCCACTGGCTGTACGCTTACCGTGAAACTTACTACCGTAATAGCTGGTATTACCAGCGAACACTGTGGTACTTAACAGTAGTGATAAAGTGATAACTAAAGACTTGATGAAATAAGACATTTAATACCTTTAAGCGATTTATAAAATAGACAGGTAGGCTTGCCTATATCGTCCATACTCCCTATGAGCATGAACACTATATCCATTTTAACGTACATAGCTTGTCATATCCTTACTGCTCTGTAAAAGAACGCTAGAGGTCAAATATTTCCATAGTAATAATCAACTAATGACCAGTAAAAATGTAGAATAAAGCATTGATTTAAAAGAAAAATTAATTGCCCTCAGACGAGGTTAGGAGCAGTTTAAACAAGGTTCTTGTAAGGCTCAGCCCTTATAATAAGACGCTTGCAGTATTATTTTTAATCAGTATGTTAGAGTAACTCAACGCTATCATATTTGAGATAAGAAACTAGGTACAAACTAATGTAAAAAAAACTTGCTATATTATTACTGTTTTGTAAGGTGTAAGAAGTCGGGTATCATCAAAAGCATCTAGCAATAATATTTTCATCGTTTTGATTAAACGGTTTTTGAATTTTGTAATACCAAGTGTTTACCAGTGCAATGCTTTGAAAAAACATATTCTGCCGTCTAAAAGTAAGTAGACAGATAAAGCCTCACTGGTAGTGAGCCATAAAAGCATGTAAACCAAATTGACATTACGCCAACAGTTGTCAAAGAAAAATGATGCCAGAATCATAGTGATAAACGCTAATACAGTGACACACATCAATATAGTGACACATGCGAATAATGAGGGATTAGGTCATTCAGATAACCCAACGTCGAGCCTCGCTTGTCATCATTACTGTATTACTAATACTCCCTTATTAATGGCAGCAGCAAGCGAAAAAATGAAATATTGACTCATTATCCCCATATTATGTATTAACTGAATAATTAGAAATATATACGATAAGGAAAAACAATATGGCAGAAAAAAACTATTACGACATTTTAGGGGTCAAAAAAGACGCCTCAGACGCTGATATCAAGAAAAAATACCGTAAGCTCGTTCGTCAATTTCATCCAGATGTCAGTGACGATCCGGACGCGGATAACAAGATTGCTGAAATCAATAACGCTTACGAAACCATTCGAGATAAAGACAAGCGTGCTGAATATGACGCGATGCTAAACAACCCGTTTGCTGGTCAAGCTGGCACTGGCGGTTTTGGTGGCTTCGGCGGTCAATCAGCAGGCGCTGGGCAGGGTGGCTTTCGCTGGGAAGATATCAAAGACCAGTTTGGTGATGGCGCAGCCTACGGCGATGGTGGCTTTCGCTTCGATGATATATTCTCGGCATTTGGTCGTGGCGCACGTGGCTCAACCAATGGGCAGGCAGGTAGCCGCTCTCAAAGTGCTGGCTTCGATCAATTTGGTGGTGGTTTTGGCGCACAAGATAGCAAGGGTCAAGACCAACATGCAGAGATTACCGTTGATTTGTCTTCGGTATATAGCGGTGATGACTATAGTATTAAGCTAAACGTCCCTGTGCGTCAGCCCAACGGCAGCGTCGATTATGACAATAAAACCCTAAAAATTAAAATCCCCAAAGGTATCACTGATGGCAAGCAAATTCGCTTAACAGGACAAGGTGCTGCTGGCGGTGGTAGTGGTAAAAATGGCGATTTATTCTTAAAAGTTAAGATTCGCCATGCAGCCAATATCCGTATCGAAGGCGCGAATGTTTATCAGACGGTAAATATAGCCCCGTGGGAAGCGGCATTGGGAGAGAAGATAAACGTCAGCACGCCAGCAGGTACGCTTGGTGTGACGATTCCTAAAAACAGTAAATCTGGTAGCAACTTACGCTTAAAAGGTAAGGGTATCCCTGCTAAGCAAGCGGGTGATTTATACTTAACCTTAAACATCGTCAACCCTGAGATTAGCAGCGAGGCTGCAACCCAAGCTTACGAGCAGTTAAAGCAAGCCTTTGCTGATACCGCTATTGAGCGTTAAATAGAATGTTAAATAGAGTGTTAATAACAATGGCTCATTACTGCAATAAGCAACAACGAACAGAGATGAATACGATAACGATGAAATAAAGAGCATACGAGGATAATAATTATGAAAAACTCGCCTGAATTTACCGACATTATCATGAGCTTAGATGAGCTGGTATCCGCCTGTGGTCAAGAGCGCCAATGGGTCATCGAACTGATTGAAGAAAACATCATTGAATATGATGTGCCAGAGCATCAGCAATTTACCGGTTATCAGCTGACGACTGTGCGCCGTGCTTCGCGTCTAAGTCGCGACTTTGAAGCCAGCGTACCAGCGATTGGCTTGATACTGGAGCTATTAGACGAGGTGGAACAACTACGTCAACTAAAACGTCAGATAGATCTACAGACGCCAGTCATTGAAGTGGATATTGAACACTTGAAGCAGTAGTAAACAGCAGACAATAAAAAGGGCCTCACTGATTAAATGAGGCCCTTTTCTGTTTGTGGTTCTTAATTTATCAATCTGAATATCTATCAATTAACGCGAATATTTAGGATCAGCTGCTGCGGTAAATAGTACGTCAGTCGATGAGTTCAGTGCTGTTTCTGCAGAGTCTTGAATAACACCGATGATAAAGCCAATTGCCACCACTTGCATGGCGATTTCGTTTGGAATACTAAACAAGCTCGCCGCCAATGGAATCAGTAACAATGAACCACCAGCGACACCAGACGCACCGCAAGCACTAATGGTTGCCACCAGACTGAGTAGCAGCGCTGAAGCGAACGTCACTTCGATACCCAAGGTATGAGCTGCAGCCAGCGTTAAGACGTTAATCGTAATCGCCGCGCCTGCCATATTAATGGTCGCGCCCAGTGGAATCGTTACTGAATAAGTGTCTTCATGCAGACCCAGTTTATGTGCAAGGTTCATATTGACGGGAATATTGGCCGCCGAACTACGGGTAAAGAAGGCGGTAATACCAGATTCGCGCAGGCAAGTGAATACCAGTGGGTAAGGGTTTTTGCCCGTCTTAATCAGCACGATAATGGGGTTGGCGACCAAGGCGATAAATAGCATACAACCGACCAGTACCATTAAGATACGCGCATAACCCGCTAATGCACCAAAGCCTGTCTCCGCGACGGTATTGGCAACTAGACCTAAGATACCAAAGGGCGCTAGAGCAATGACCCATTTCACAACTTGCGAGATAGCATCCGCAAAATCACCGACGACAGTACGAGCCGTATCACTGGCTTGACGCAGCGCAAAGCCAATGATGATTGCCCACGCTAATATACCGATATAGTTGGCTTCAGCGATGGCGTTGATAGGGTTGGCAACCAAATTCATCAGCAAATTGGTCAACACCTCTTTGAGGTTCGCCGGTGGTACTTGCTCGATAGTAGCATTTACTAACGTCAGCTCGGTCGGGAATAAGAAGCTTGCGCCCACCGCAGTGAGGGCGGCCAAAAAAGTGCCGAACATATACATAATGAGCACGGGCTTGACGAAGACTTCATTGCCACTACGATGCTGACTAATCGCTGCGATGACCAAAATAAATACCAGTATCGGCGCCACCGCTTTTAGTGCACCCACAAATAGCGTACCCAATAAGCCTAGTGCTATACCGGTATCTGGTGCCAACCAACCAATTAATACCCCTAATATTAAACCAATAATAATGAGCGGCACCAGCCCTATACGCTGGTACATCGCAATCAATGAACGCATCTATACAACCTCGAGTTAGTCGATATGGTCGAAGCATTTGTAAATGGTTACGGCGTTACCCTCGCTTCCTGTACCTAAGTGTACGATTTGCGCTCGGTTGCCTTGTAGCCACTTAAAACAGTTTCGACGATAAATAAGACATTTATAATGAAAACGGAAAACTAATCGAAGGATGGTAGCATTTTTTAAGATAAGCGCCTACCTTTAACCCATACCTGTCTAAGCAGATAGGAGGGTATATAGAGCTAAGAGCATAGCGTTGTATGAGGAAGATGGAAGCATTTTTATCATGAAAAAATAGAAGAGATATTAAAGGTTAGACTTTAAAATGAGTCAGCTCATAGCCTAATTGTTGATAGTGCTTATATTTGTCACGACCTTGTTGCACACTCGTCGCGTCAGGTTTAATCAGCTCAAGAATACGGGTCGGTTGAGCATTACTGGTCGCTTGCATAAAGGTATTCACAGGCTGTGCCGTTGTATTAATGACGATACCATTGAAATCTGCTGGCATATAGCTGCCAAGCAGAACAGGCGCTAACTGTTCATTGGTAGCAACCTCAGTGTTATCGCTTTTAGCATTAGCACTTTCATCACTTTTAGCGAACAGGCGTTGATGCGGTATAAAACTCGTCGCCTCTTGTGCCCATAGTGCTTCATCAAGCGAGGATGATAATTCATCGTCTTTTTCAATAAGAATTAGCAACGACTGATTGCTTTTATTGAGCGCCGTTTGGGTCAACTGACAAATAAAGCCCAAGAAATCTTGGGCTTTACTGTCGCTTAATACATAAAAGCTAACTTTCATAAACTGATTTTCATAAAGTAGTTTTCATAAGTTGGTTTTCGTCAACGGATTAGACCATATTCGCGCTGTTTTTTAAGTATTGCATAAATAGCGGTACAGGGCGACCAGTGGCTGCTTTATCTTTACCCGAGTTCCATGCCGTGCCAGCGATGTCTAGATGCGCCCATGCTTGACCTTCTTCGACGAAGCGCGACAAGAAGCATGCAGCAGTCACTGCACCTGCACCTTTACCACCGATGTTTTGCATATCAGCGATAGGCGAGTCGATTAATGACTGATATTCATCATCCAACGGCATATGCCAAATGAGATCACCAGATAGGTTACTGGCATTTTCTAAATCAAACAAGACATCTTCATCATTACTGAATACAGCTGAGCGTACATGACCTAAAGCAACGACACAAGCACCCGTCAATGTGGCCACATCGATAATGGCTTTTGGCTGATAGCGTTGCACATAGCATAAAGTATCTGCCAGTACTAATCGACCTTCCGCATCGGTATTTAAAATTTCAACCGATTTGCCGTTCATGGCTTTTACGATATCACCTGGGCGCGTTGCATCACCTGATGGCATGTTTTCCGCACAGGCGAGCGCACCCACAACGTTAATCGGTAGACGCGCTTCACATAGCGCCTTAATCGTACCGAGTACCGACGCTGAACCACCCATATCAAATTTCATCTCATCCATCGCCGCACCGGGCTTGATTGAGATACCACCTGAGTCAAAGGTTACGCCTTTACCGACCAATACGATAGGTGCGTCATCATTGGCAGCTTGCATGTCATCGTTGTTTTTAGCGGCTTTTTTGTTAGCCGCTTTGGTTGGTAGTTTATCCGCCAAAGCTTTGAGACCGCCCGTTACTTTTGCGCTGCTAAGGGTAGATTTACCAGTGTTGGCACTGAATTTTGACTTGCCATAGTATTCCATGATGACCAGCTTACCTTCTTTAGCAGAGCCTTGTGCCACAGCTAAGAAGCAACCCATGCCTAGCGCTGACATTTCTTCTTCACCCAATACCGTAACTTTTAATAAGTCAGGATAGGTTTTTGCCAACGCTTCTGCTTGCTCTGCCATATAGGCAGGGAAGCAGATATTGCCGGGTTCGTTAGCCACGTCGCGAGTCAAACTTTGACCGGCAAAAACTGACTGAGCAAAGTCCAATGCTGGCTGTAGTGATTCATCAGCCACTAAATAGATATCGGTTAATTCTGGTATGTTTTTCTCAGATTTATATTTATCAAAACGATAAGTCGCTGCCAACAAGTTAAGCGCGAATTGACCAAACTGGTTTTCTTCCAGCGCGTCACCTAAGGCAACAGTAATAGAGGCTACCCGTTTTTGTGTGCTGCTATAGATGGTTTTGGTGATTTTTTGCAGGATGGTATTGTTGAGTTTATCAACGTTACCGACACCGACCAACAATAGCTGGACAGGGTTTTGCTTGGTGGTTTTTTTATCACCCGCTAAGGCATAGTCGATAACCGTTTCACCAACTTTACCGTTGAAGTGAGAGACTTCAATCAATTGCTCAATACGAGCGCTATAGTCTGCCAACACTGATTCAGCAAGGATGTTCTTTTTATCATCCACTAAGACTACCAAACAGGCTTCGTCTTTGCTTTTGGCTTCTTTTTTTAGAATTTTTTGAGTATGAGTTTTTGGTAGGTGCTGAGATAATTTAATATTCATATAGTTATCCTTATTAGAGTTATAAATTTAGAAGTATAGTCAATCCTCTATAAATCAGCTACGGCGTTAGGCTCGCTCAGTCTACTATTTGTAGTACTTTCACTCGCCTTCCTTGTATCTAAATTATAGTGAACCGACTATACAAATAAGTGATGAAGATAATATCGGCATTTTGCTACTTTCATAGCACATCGCTATTTTTAAAATAAAATTGTCAATGATGACTTTTCGTCATTGATCTTATATTGACCTTATGCAAAAAACTGGTCAATCAAAATAACGAACGTCAGTTAGGGTGTTGTTGTCCGCGATGAAACGGATTAGCCCATTGATTATTATTGTAGTGTAGCATATCAGCTAATTGCTGCGCAGTTGGCAAGGGTTAGGTAATGTTTTCTTATTTTTTTGCTGCACTATCTTACTAGGGCATATAGAATATTCGACTACGCCGTCATCAATAATTGACACTGAATCGGATGTAGGCAATCGTCATGCTATTGCTAGTATGACGATTAGACAGGGTAAAAAAGCAATGTAAATAGTGCTCTCACTATACTGTAACTTAGCGGTTTGCTACTTATCTGATCTATTGGTCAGTCATTAATAGAATTAATGGTTAACCAAATCGTCAGTCGTTACCAAGGCTGCAAATCTATCTTGCAGCGCTGCCATAGCCGTATCATGCATCACTTCCGCGCTAATTGTCTCTCTTTTATAATCAGGCAGCGCGCGCGTGGCACAAGCATCATGACAAACAAAATTATCAAAGCCTAGATCAAATGCCGCTCTGACGCTAGAGCTGACACACATATGGCTCATAAAGCCCGCAAAAATCACCTGCTGCTTACCGCTAGCAGAGATAAGCGCCTGTAGCTGAGTATCATAAAAGGCATTAGGATGCTTTTTGGTAATAATTTTTTCACCGTCTAGCGGTTTTAGACCGTCAACGATCTCGACGTTGGTGGATAACGGGTCAAAGACCTTGCCATTGTCTTCGCCGTGGTGAGCGATATGAAAAATAGGGATGTCTTGCTTACGAGCTTTATCAAGCAAGCGCTGCGCATTTGCCAGCGCCCTGCTGCCCGCCTGACCTAACGGCATAGCGCCATCAATATATTCGTTCTGATAATCAATAAAGACAACTGCGCAATTTGACCAATCAAGGGTATCAAATTGACCGCCAGCCAGCTCAAGTAGGGTAGAGGGAGTAGACATTATATTTATGCTCCAATGGGTGTGATACATGTATGAGTTTTGACAATCAATCAGTCTAGCAATTAATCTTGCTCATATTGGCGACTTGATACGAATGACAAACAAACCTTTCCAAAAATAAAAATACCGTTTAATTAAACTGACGTAAGCCCGCGTCCAGAGAAGTCTTGGTCTTTTGTGTTTATTGACTGCTGGATACGGCTCATTGGCTATTGGCAACGTCTACCAATGTTTATCAATATCTATTAGTGATGAACCACGTGTCGCCAGTAAGGGTTGGGTGATTTTTTAGCACACATTTCACAGCCATTTTTTATCAAAATATGCTAGCATTAGCGGTTATCTTTATCGCTTATATTGATAGGTTCTGACTTATAAGTGGTACCGTTACGTTTATATTTATTTAAGTGTTGGTTTGCTTATATATTGGGGTAGCCTTACGTTGGTAGCGCCTCCTATTACGCTTGCCTCTGTTACCCAGCACGCGATACATCGTCCGCATATTCATTATTAAAGAGTACCTATTGTGATATTACGCCGCTACATGACCCAACAAGTTGCCTCAACCACCGCTTTGGTATTGGGGTTTTTGGTGGTGATGATGCTTGGCGGTCGCCTGATACGTTACTTTGGTATTGCGGCTGAAGGTAATCTGGACGTCAGCTTATTATTTACCATTATTGGTTATAACTTACCGTACTTTTTAGAGCTGATCTTACCGTTGGCATTTTTTATCGCCTTAATGCTAGTGTTTGGGCGTTTATATGTCGATCAAGAAATGGCAGTTATCAATGCCAGTGGTGTCTCGCGTGGTAAGCTGGCTCGGCTGATGACGCCATTAATATTGGCCTTATTCGTTGGTGAGGCAGCATTGTCAGTGGTCGGTAAGCCGTGGGGTGTGCGCTCATCTGAGGCGGTGTGGCAGCAGCAGGCCTTTACCAGCGCCTTTGATTTGATTCGCCCCAATGAGTTTATCAGTAGTGGCAATTATCATCTGTATGTCGGCAGTCTTAGCGACGATAAAAAACAGCTGCAAGATGTGATACTCATTCAGTCTGAGCCAGAAGCAAAAGGCAGCAGCAAAAAAGCCGCCGCGATGGATGTTGATAATAAGATTGATCCTGCCACCGCAGAACAACTAGACATTCCAGATGTGCCGCAAGCGCTGATAAGCAAAAGCAATAAAAATATCACTAAAGACACCATTACTTTGGCCAAAAGAGCCGAACAAGTGCAGACGGGCGACAAGGGTGTGACCCAATTGGATTTATTCCAAGGTCGGCGTTACGAAGTCGGCGCGGGCAGTCTCAAGTATAACCAAGTCGGCTTTGATCGCTACCGCATTACCTTGACGGAATCGGCACAAGAAGTCATCACCGAAGACAATATCGAAACCCAAGCAATTGGCCCCTTATGGCAAGCGGCAAGCGGCAGTGCTCAACTCGGTGGTGAGAGTGCGCTGCGTGCAGCACAAAGTGAGCTTGGCTACCGTTTTGCTCTGCCGTGGCTGATGATTATCGCTCCAATGCTCGCCGTCCCACTGGCGCAAGTACGTCCGCGTCAAGGACGTTGGCTGCGTTTG
Organism: Psychrobacter sp. TB67; assembly: GCF_000511065.1. NCBI lineage: Bacteria > Pseudomonadati > Pseudomonadota > Gammaproteobacteria > Moraxellales > Moraxellaceae > Psychrobacter > Psychrobacter sp. TB67. The sequence goes on along the minus strand of NZ_AYYA01000057.1, from coordinate 78,378 downwards.
TTTCCTGCCATCTTGTTATTCGTCAGCTGTGCTTTAGGTATTATCTCGCTAAAGAGTGCAGTGAGCAAAGGCACGGTTAGCGTCTGGGCTTATACTTGGCTCATCCTAGGATTTATGGCACTGGCGCTCTATATGAACTGGGGCAGTCGGGTGCAGCATCGTCTGCGCTTTCGCCTAAAAAACCATGCACCAGTCGCGCTGATTGACTCTCAAAGTAATGGCTCACAAGGAGGGCAGTCCTAATGAGCGCTTTATTCTCTAAATTATCATCGTCTAATTCATCAAAGCCGAATTCGCCAAATACTAAACTGAAACTTGCGTCAAAACCGACTAACTTAAAAGTACTCAGCCGTTACGTAAAATTGAATGCCTTGTTGGCCATTATCGGCGCAGTCATCGGTTTGTGGGCGCTACAAATTATTTTTTCTTACTTGTCAGAGCTGGATTCGTTAGACGAGAGCTATACGATGGGCGAGGCGATTAAGTATATCTTTTATCGCTCGCCTTACTTTTTAGAAGAGTTTATACCGACTGGCGCTCTACTCGGTGCGGTCGTTGGACTAGGGTTGCTGGCGAATAAAAGTGAGCTGGTCGTCATGCGTGCCGCTGGGGTCAGCGTCTATCGTATCGTTGGCTGGGTATTGCAGCCCGCTTTGATTTTTGTGTTACTCGCTTTGCTCATCAACCAGTTTGTCTTGCCGCATTCCAACCAATTGGCGCAAGAAATTAACGATGAAGACAACAGCTCATTGATTACCTCGGTACGTGGTTATTGGACGGTGCAGCCACGCTTTGAGAGTTCGGGGACTGGTAATACAAAGCCAGATGGCAGTGATATTCTGTATATTGATTATGCTGATGTAGAAGGGAATATTGGCACCGTTAAGCGTTGGCATTTGGACAATAATGGCAACTTACAAACGGCTGTCCATGCTGAGGGCGGACAATATACGGGCCGAGAGCCGATAAGTACGAATACCGCCAGCGACAAGCCCAGCGAGCAATATCGCTATGAGTGGCAGCTCAACAACATGACCAAGCTCAGTATCAATCAAGGCTTTGAGAGTAGCCAAGCCACCTCGCCGTCGGATACCTTAAGCCTGCCTTTCGCTCCCGAATCGGTCTATTTGTTGACCCGTGATGCCGAAGATTTATCGCTGACTCAGCTTTACGATCACCGCCAGTTTATGCGCCAACAAGGCCAACGTTCTTTGAATCATGAGCTGGCATTTTGGCAAAAGCTGCTGTCACCGCTGTCGATATTGTCGCTGGTGATTGTCGCTTGTTCATTCGTCTTTGGCTCGCTACGCACCCATAGCTTGGGCTTGCGTATCGTCGTGGCATTATTATTTGGTTTGCTGTTTAGTTACCTTCAGGATTTGGTTGGCTTTATCTCACTAGCCACTGGGTTTTCGCCATTAGTGATGGTGATATTACCAATTATCGCCAGTGCGGCATTAGGTGGGTATTTACTTAAGCGGCAAATGTAATCCTACAAATGTAATTTTAAAAATATAACGTCAAAAATACAGTTCTAAGAATTTAGCCATAAAAAATCCCGCTAACACATCATCATGCTAGCGGGATTTTTGTTTGTTTTACTCTGGCAGTTAATCTTTGGTCGCCATGGTAATCGTATAGGTCTTACCTTGCTTGACCTTGTCGCTATTGCCAAATACTTCGGTAAACGAACGCTTCACGAATTGACGCAAACCATTGATTGTCACCACATAAAAACGTCCACCTTGACGCATGCGTGCATAGGCATCGAGGAAATATAGATAATGCTGCTCTTTACCTACCTTCGCTGGTAAGTTCGACATCACCAAGCTAAAGTCTTTGTCCTTTGCCACATGGTTAAAGCCGTTCGATAAATGCACATCGACATTTTTTAGACCATTCTTCTCACAATTAAGGCGGGCATATTCTACTGCCATAAAGTCTTTATCAATCAAGGTATGCAGACCATTCGGGCATTCACGCGCCGCCGTCATACCAAGCACGCCATAGCCACAGCCCAAATCGATCGAATCATCATCCGCTTGAAAATCCACATAATCAAGCAGCATCAAGCTGCCATCATCGAGCTTTTGCGGTGAAAAAATACCCCACGTCGTCGCAAAATCAAACGGCTTGCCCAGCACATCTTGGCGAAAGTTAATATCTTCGCGCCAGTGTCGAGCATTTTTCAATAATTCAGCAGAGGGTTTATGACTCATAGGATTCTCGGATATTGGATAAATAAAATGGAGGTGCGCTGCTCAATCAGACAACTTGCCAATCATGACGCGCTTTATTGAGGCTATTGTAACGACAAAAGGGCAGGTTTGCAGCTATCGATTGATAGAATTATATCGTGGGAAGTCGTTATTGCAAAAGTTGTGATGGGAGCTGATCGCGCCTTCTGCTTGTATCTGTACCTCCGAGCGGGGCGGTCACTATTGGCTGATGGTATTCCTGCTCAGCGATACTACCCTCAGCCAAGTGACGCAGCCCGCTCAGATGCACAGGATACCGCGACAGTCACGGCTAAAAAACCTAGTTTGATTCAGGTTTAGATTGTTGTTGAGATAACAAGTTATTATAGGTAGGCTGTGCCATGCGCACCTTAATCAAGATAATATCAAACATCGGTGCGCGAGGCGCACCCTACGGCTCATTGAGCATCAATCCCAATGATTTGTGATAAATGTCCAGTTTTTAGATACACCGTGGCGCCATTTGCTCCTGCTGTTATTTGCGATGTCGCATCGACGGGCAGACGTATCCAACCACCGCTCTGATAGGTTTGTCCAGCGTCTATCAGCGTACCCTCTAGCACCAATATCTCAGCACCTCCTGCGATGGCATCTGCAAACAATACCTCACCTACATTGATACGTTGCAAGCTCACTTCTTCTCTTATATCTGAGTATAAATGACAAATCTCACGACCGCCTTGTGCTTGCCAGTTAGCTGCATCGTTGGTATTGATAGCGACATGCTCAGTCTCGTCGACTGTCATCTGCCAAAGTTTAACAAAAATAATAGCACCTTCATGACTATAAGGCTGGTGCCCTGAGGTCGGTGGGTTGCGTAAATACCAACCAGCAGGATAATGGTTGTTATCAGCTGAAAAAGTGCCTGATAGTACCAAAATCTCCTCGCCACCTGGGTGCAGGTGATGCGGAAAATTTGACTCAGGGGCATAGCGTACGATACTGGTCGCACGCGCTTTTTCAGCACCAACGCGGTCAAGCATCACGCGCTCGACGCCGTTTTGTGGTGACTGAACCCATTGATAGTGTTCAGCTGCTAAGGCAGCACGGCAGGAGAAATCTGCATTGATGAGCATAATGTAACTTCTCATTAATTATGATATTGCTTGGAATTATCCTCTGATTTTTCAAAATAGACAAACCAGATAAACCTATTATCAACGTAAGTATTTATCATTAAAAAGCTTATTGTGTCTAGCGCTGTTGCTCTTGCGTCGGGATACCGCTACCGAATTTGCGAAAATGCGAATTCCCTTGAGCTCGGACGAAGCAGTACTTCGTTATTTCCTCGCTCAGGTTAAACCGCACCGCAAGTCAAAGCGTTGTATGATTACGAAATTTGAAGAGGATTAGGGTGTGCCTATCGAGCCACAGATAAGATAATACTTAATTAAAACTTTTATTACTAATATGGCAAATATAGCAACGTATGCCATCTGACATCATTTCTAGACTATAATTCACAGTTCTGAACATTGGAGGTTGTAGTTCAACAGGCACGATAATAAAGGTAGAATCGTAATCAGCTATAGCCTCCATATTAACGTTGAGAGGTAGAAGGATGTTTAAAACATGTAAAGCTGCAAATGCTTCAAGTAAATTTCCTAAATTAGCTTGGTTAAATTTTTCGTATCTTTGATGCTTTACACCGTTATATTCGCGCCACCAACTGCTCAATCTTTCACGATTTTTCATAGATTGAACATCTTCATCCATTTTTACTTCCCCTGTTTTCTTACTTTTTTCTTCTATTTCTATTTCATGATTATAAAACATATTTTCAAAAGGCTTAAACAGCAGACTTTCACCAGTGATATTTAAAGTAACAGCAGTATTTCTCACCTCGGGAAAGTGGTCAAATAACATATCCATATTTCTACTAATACTAGAGCTTTTAGACTTACCTTTATTAATAAATTTATATATTTGCTCAAAGACGCTCTCTGTTTCAACACAGATAGCGAAATACAACTGCATGTTTTTAAGTGAGTAAGTATGAAAATTCGATTGAGTTATAGCAACGTAATCACTTATTTCTATGAGAGACTTTTCTAAGGATAAATAGTGTAGCCAAAATGGATTCAAATGATTGAGTTTCGTACTACCGCTTACTTTTTCCTTCATGTTTTATTCCATATAAAATTAATAACTATTAAAAATAATTTTTTATTTGAAACTTTAACCTCTCGGATGATGCTCCGCATGCAGCTTCTGCAATCTCGCCGTCGCCACATGGGTATAAATCTGCGTGGTAGATAAGTCACTATGCCCAAGCAACAACTGTACGCTACGCAAGTCCGCACCATGATTTAGCAAATGCGTGGCGAAAGCGTGGCGTAGGGTATGCGGCGATAGCTCTTTATCTATACTGGCAATTTTGGCGTACTTCTTTAATAAATACCAAAAGTTCTGCCGCGTCATATAGCCGCCTTGTGCGGTCAAAAACACCGCTTGGCAATTCCCCGATTTCAGGTGAGCAATCAAATCACCACGAGCATGCGTTAGATAATCTTCCAGCGCATCCGCTGCATATTCACCTAATGGAACCAATCGGGTTTTATTACCTTTACCGGTGATTTGTAGCCAGCCTGAATTTAGATTCACTTGTTCCAGTGACAGATTAATCAACTCACTGACCCGTAGACCGCAGGCATAGAGCACTTCTAGCATGGCTTTATCACGCAGTCCGAGCGCCGTGCTGGTATCAGGAGATGCTAGGAGATTATCAACATCGCCCTCGCTCAAATCCTTTGGTAATGGACGCCCAAGCTTTGGACTTTTAATACGCTCACAAGGGTTGTCTTCACGCAGGTTGCTAGCAATCATCCATAGATAAAACTGACGCAAGCTTGAGAGCATACGCGCTTGAGTACGTGGCGTTTTGCCGTCTTGGGTAAGCGTTGATAAGCAGTGCAGCACATCGTCGGGTTGCCAGCGTGTTAGAGCGATAGGATTGGTCAGCTCGCAAGAGCGCAGGTCGCGCACATAGGCATTACGCGTCCGCGTGGCTAGACCACGAGCCAGCATCGCTTGACGAAACTCGGTGATATAAGTAGGTTCATCATCAACGGCTAGCGCTTTAGGTTGGCGCTGTTGTACAGCACGGTCGCGGCTCATAATTTGATACTCAATGATTAATTATCAATTATTAAAGATTAGGCAGGTACTAAACACCATAATGAGGTAATTTCCGCACTACGCGCCGCATAGAGAGGATCAGTATCATCTTGGCTGCGACCATGCTTAGGTTTTGTATCGAGGCGGTATTTTACTTTTAAATCGCTATCTGCAAACCAACCTAATAATTCCTCACGAGTACGCAGCTGCAAATGCTCAGCCAAATCTGACAGAATTAACCAGACTTCTCCTTGCTCAGCTAAATGAGTTTTCGCGCTCTGCAAAAACCCACGCAGCATGGTGCTATTGGCATCATAAACAGCGTACTCTAAAGGCGAGCTAGGCTTGGCAGGTAACCAAGGCGGATTACAGACAATTAAATTAGCGAGTGGCGCATCAGTCGGATACAAATCAGCTTGCTGCAACTGTACGTTAGTGAGTTTTAATCGCGTAAAATTTTCGCTAGCGCAGGCTAAAGCCCGTGGATTTAAATCGGTGGCAATCACCTGATTTACACCGCGCTGCGCTAAGATAATGGCAAGCAAGCCTGTGCCTGTGCCGATGTCATAAGCGATCTCATGAATGGTCGGCAGCGTCGCATCGAGCAGTAGCTGCACATACTCATGGCGGGTTGGTGCAAAAACGCCATAATGCGGGTAAATCGATAGACCTAAGCTTTCAACTGGCACGCCTTTTTCGCGCCACTGCGCTGCACCTAACGCCCCTTGCAAGTCACGAAATGAAAGTACACATGATTCATCAGCCGCGTTGTCTAACTGGCCAAAAGCTGCTGTACAGGCCGCGCTGACATCAGGGGCGCGACGCAGATGGCTGACATAATTGGCATCAAGCTCTAGTAGCAAACGACTTAATATACGCGCACGCTGTGCTTGCATTTGCCGTTGTTGATGAAACAAGTTAGGTAGTTCTTTAGAGTTGACCGAATCAGACTCTGCGTTAGACTTAGCAGATTTATTAGCCGCTTTCTTTATTTTGCGCTGCTCAGAGCGCTCATTGGTACGCTCGATACGTCGGTTGAGCGCTTGTAGCAATTGCTTGGCATTATGAAAGTCACCGCGCCACAGCAGTGACGTGCCTTCGCAAGCCAAGCGGTACGCCTCATCAGCGGTTGTTTTGTCATCGACCAATACAATACGCGCAGGCGCTGCATGATTGCTCTCCGATAACCAGCGGGCACGACGTAAGGTTTCATTGCCATTTTCGTGCCACTGTACGTACTGCTGTTGGGTTGCTAACACGTTATCTACCTTTAATTTGTGAATGATATGTTTTGTACAAAGCAAAGATATCTTTGTGTTTTTGATGCTCTTAAATTATTAGTGCAAGGTCAACCGCATGCGTTCAAGCTTTCAAGCGCTCTTTTTCTTCACCAAATAACGATAAAGCGTGGCGCTGATAGGCGCGTTGTCATCGCTCACAATAGTGATTTCATCGGGATCGACATTTAAAGGTACATTTTCAGCAAGGGTTTCTTGCTGGACAAGCTCATGCCCTAAATGACGGCAAAAATTAGGAATATCGCGAGTGGTGGCTGGATCAGTGGCGAGGATCTCAATCACCTCGCCCGCATCAGCCTTACGGATGGTTCGATGCAGCATCATCACTGGCTCAGGGCAAATAAGCCCTTGGGTATCTAGATAATGTTGAATCGTGCTATCAGATATTGAAGTAGTCATAGTCGTCGTTTTAAATTAATAAAGTATGGTTAAAAAAGTTCTTTGCTAGCTATTGCTTAGCGTTATTTTCTGTTCAGCTGTTTTACACTTCTTCGGCGATTTCGGCTTCCTCAGCGTCTAAAAAGTTAAAAAAACGCTTAAAGCTCACCTTAAACAAAAATGCCACGCCAAGCCAGCAGGACAGCCCTAACCAAGCGGTATCGGCAAATAATAGCCCGCCAAGTAATATCACCGTGGATACGCCAATACTCATGGCAATCATCGACGGTTGGTTTAAGCGATAACGATAAATAACCAACGCATCGTAAATGGTAATGGGAATGGTCAACGCCACTAAAACGTAGGGCAAGTTATAGAAGAGTTGATAAAGCAGCTGATTGTCATGAAAGGCTTTGATACTGGCAATGGTACCAAAGACCATAAAGGCGAAGATAGCGGCATAAATAAGATAAATCGCTATTTGATTCGCTCGCTGAGCGCCTTTGATACGAGCAATCGCAAGCGGCGCAAAGCCATGTTGCGATTTGTTTTGCAGAGACTGGTCTGAGACAGTGGTCATAATAATCAGGCATTTATCCGTGTAGAGTGACGATATGTCAAAAATTAGCGCTATTGTAACAGCAAGCTAGTCGCTAATTTAGTCTGCTTTGATGGCATCGATGGCGATACTGCTACTGGGATCAGCAAAATAAGTCGACATCAGGATACAAGCAGAGATGTCATCGATGGGGTCGCGCTCATGCTTAATCCAGCCATTATCCCACGCGATCTCACGCGCCGCCACTGAAGTTAGGCGTTCATCGCAGAGGCTTACTACAACTGGCAGGTGCTGTTCCATGACTCGATGCGCTAGGCGACGGGCAAATTTGTGCGCGCGCTTCGACAGCATTGAGCTGCTACCATCCATATTAAGCGGCAACCCCACCACCACTTTTGTCACGCCCCATACCTTGATAATACCCAGTAGATTATCCCAATCAGGCTGGCCATTATTCATCGCTAAGATATCAAAAGCACGCGCGGTTTCGGTGATAGTGTTACCTAGCGCCATGCCCATTTTTTTGACGCCATAATCAAGCGCCAAAATAAGATGCGGCTTAATAACTGGTTCCACCATAGTCGTATCGGCAGTTTCGATTTCAGTGCTAGTTTCAGACTCTACCATCATTATGCATACTTCCTATTTTCATACTTATTGAGCTTCTGACTCAAGCGTGACCAATATCGCTACTTAAATAGTCAAAATTAACCCCAATCTTATCGGCAGCGATTTGCCAGCGTTCTTCAAATGGCGTATTAAACAATAAATTCAGATCAGCAGGACAGACGAGCCAGTCGCCACTAGCAAGCTCTTGATCGAGCTGTTTTTTGCCCCAGCTGGCATGACCTAAGCACAGCTGATAATGACCAACGCCTTGACCGGCGGCGATACGCTTCAGGATATCTTGACTGGTAGTGATACAGACGTTTTCTGAGATGGCAAAAGACGATGCCCATTCTGGTTGACCTGTATGCAGGACAAAGCCGACCTCGGGATACATTGGACCACCTTCTAATGCCACATCTTCCATCACTTGCGGATCGGTTACCTCAATGTCTAAATCCTCTAGCAGTTTGCCCACGCGCGACTGCTCTAATGGACGATTGACCATCAGACCGAGGGCGCCATGTTTGTCATGACGACAGATATAAATCAGCGCCTGCTCAAACCGTGGGTCTGAAAGCTCGGGTGCCGCGATTAAGAAATGATGGGTCAAATTGGCTTTAGACATAGCAACAAACGCAACCTAATAATAAAGGTGAAATAATAGAGAAGACACACCACTATATGGTGATAATGAGGGGGAAATCAACCGAGGCCAACAATCGCCATACGTTAGCCAGCAGTTATCTTTTTATAAATGATGGATACTTATAATCAAAATATCCTAAAAACGCTATGGTATTGCTGATATCAATTTTTTGCAGCCTCTGTCTGCGTAGGCACAGCAAGCAAGCAAGCAAGAAAAATTGATATCAGCAGTGCGCGATGTATCGATATGACTTTTCACTGACTATATTTTACATCAGACAATAGACTACGGGCATGATCACGGGTGACGTCAGTGATGGTCACACCGCCCGACATACGAGCCAACTCATCGACTTGCGCGCTGTCAGTCAATATTAACAGCTCACTTTCAGTCTGTTCGTCATGGTGTTTTTGTACCAAGATATGCTGATGCGCTTGCGCTGCGACTTGCGCCTGATGGGTAATGGCAAGTAGTTGCTGCGTCTGCCCAAGCTCGCGTAAGAGCTCACCGACCACTTGTGCGGTGCCGCCACTGATACCGACATCGACTTCATCAAATACTAGCATTGGCTTGGCGGCATTATTATCGGCATTGGTCGCTTGCAATACTTGCATGACCAGCGCCATCCGCGACAGCTCACCGCCTGAGGCAATCTTATGTAGCGGCTGCATCGGCATACCAACGTTGGCGCTAAATAATAAATCAATATCATAGCAACCTTGCGCACTATATTGGCTTGGATCTGCTTTCTTAGTAAAGACAAACTCGCAGCGGGCGTTGGGCAGGGCAAGCGGTTTTAATTGCTTAATCAGCTGCTTACTGACAGTTGGCGCCGCTTTTGTTCTTTCTTTATTTAGTTGGGTTGCTAGCGTCAGATACTCTTGCCATGCCTGTTCAATTTGCGCTGCCATGGCATCACTGCTTGGCTCGTTTTCAAGCTGCTCTAATTGCGCTTCCCAGCCTTTGGCCTCGTTAATCAAGTCGCTTGCTGGCAAGCTATGCTTACGTGACAAGCGGTGACCTAAGCTGATTAAATTGTCTAATGCTTGCAAGCGCTCTGGGTCAGGCAGTTGCTGCTCGGCATAATCTGAGAGTAGAGCGGTCACCTCAGTGATTTGCTGCTGTGCTAAATGTAGCTGCTCGGAAGCTTGCTCAAAGGTTTGACTAACCCCCAGCTGATGATCACAGAGCTTGATGGCCTGTCCTAATAAGGTCATGACGTCAGGCTCATCGGTATCATTGTCGAGTAGATGAAGACCGTGACTGGCCTCTTGCATTAACGCTTCGATATTAGACAGCTCTTCGTGCTCCGCTTCGACTTCCGCATAATCAACCGCCAGTAATGGGGCAATATCAGCCAGCTGACTTTGCAATAGTTGGATTCTATCTTGACGCTGAGCTTCGCGGCTGGCAATGTCATCCGCACGGCGTTTAAGCTGCTGATAAGCTTGATAGCTGCTAGCCGTTTGTGCCGCTAGTGGCGTGATTTGTGCCATCTCATCGAGCCATTGCACCACAAACTGCGGCTTAAGCAACGCTTGCTGAGCATGTTGGCTATGGATATTAACCAGTAATGCACCCAAACTTTTAAGCTCTGCCAAGCTCACTGGCGTGCCATTGAGCCATGCTTTGGAGCGCCCTGTGTTGCTCAATTGACGACGAATCAATACTTCCGGCTCTTCTAGCGCTCGCTCATTTTTGGCAAACCATTCAGCAACAACATTGTTATTTTCCACATCGAACTGCGCATAAATATCCGCATTTGCAGCGCCATGTCTGACCATCGCACTGTCTGCACGCTCGCCTGCACATAAGGATAGCGCATCTAGTAATAGCGACTTACCAGCCCCTGTCTCACCAGTAATGACATTAAAGCCTTCAGCCACACTCAGCTCATGCTGAGCAATCAATGCAAACTGATGTAAAGTTAATGATACAAGCATCAACGCCTCTCATGACAGACAATCAACCTCACATAAAAGCATGGGAGGTCATATCTAAAATAGGGTAAATAAAGAAGTAAAATGGTAGGGGTAATAGTACTAAATAGACAATAGCCATTGGTAAATAGTATGGTGTCAAACGCTATTAAATACAAATTTTAAAGTCGTCAAATACTGCGAACTAACTAGGAAAGACTATCATAAAAATTCAATAAGCCTATGATAAAAAAGCAGTTAACCGTCTTAATAATCGCCTTAATAGCTATCATAAGCGTGATAATGAGCGACTGTCATAATAAGTTGTTATCATTAAACAGCAATCGTCATAATGGGGCGCAACGTATATACACTATAGGCATCAGTCGATGGCTGCAAAGCGAATGGTTAAGAATTATTCAGCCTAAAAACGCAACAAAATTTTCATTGGTCCTGTAACAAACTTTATAGATATAATGTGGTAGCATAATCTCACATAATGATAAACTCTTACCACTAGATTTTTAGCCATTGTGCGACATAGCGTGTTTTTACTATAGTGCAAAATGCGTAGTACAACCTAGGTAGAGTAAGCAGTTCAATACGTTACTTATTTTTTAGTTTGGCAATAATTATTTGATAAGGAAGCCACTATGACAGCGGCGCAATTTACCAGTGTGACAGTCAATGCCCAAGCCACGATATCTTATGATGGTCGTTGCTCAAGCCATACCATTATGTTCGAGGATGGTCGGCACAAAACATTAGGTGTGATTTTACCTTGCGACAATTTGGTCGAGCATTATCACTTCAGTACCAATACCTCCGAGCGTATCGAAATTATCAGCGGCGAGTGTGAAGTCAAAATAAATGGTGATGAAGAGTTCAGCTACTATCGCGCGGGACAATCATTCGTCGTTGAAGGCAACAGTGGCTTTAACTTACGCACAGAGGAAATCGTGCAGTATATCTGTCATTTAGAAGGTTGATACTATTACCAGTTAAAGGTTCCAAAAGACAGTTTATAGCGGCTTAGCCCTCAAAAAGAAATAAATCTTGCGATAAGGTTTATTTCTTTTTTTTGGTGACATTATTTTGTTTAAGCCCTTGATTAATTGCTACAATTATTGTCATATCTCCCTTTTCTATCGCAGTGTGCGATAGCCACCTTATAACCGGCAGTCCTATTATGGCAAAACCCATTTATTTCTATGGCATTCATGCTATTGATGCGTTACTCGAACATCGTCCTCTTGATGGCCTTAGCTTGTTTGTACAGCAAGGGCGCGAGAGCGACAGTCATGTCAAAGCGATTATGGCGCAGGCAGCAGATAATGGCATCAGCATTCAACCGACGCAAAAAGACAAGCTCACGCAACTGTGTGGTAGCCCGCAGCATCAAGGTGTGGTGCTGAATGCACGACCGTTAGGTTTCGCTGATGAAGGCTTGCTTGATATTATCATCGGCCGTGAACAGTGTCTGCTATTGGTTTTGGATCAAATCACCGATGCGCATAACTTTGGTGCGTGCTTGCGTACCGCCGTTGCCATGGGTGTTGATGCGGTGGTTTGTCCAAAACATCATGCGGCGAGCCTCACGCCTACGGTTGCGAAAGTGTCGGTAGGGGCGGCAGAGATGATGCCTATTGTTAGCGTTACCAATTTGGCACGCACGCTGACGCAAATCAAAAATGCCGGCGTCTTTGTATTCGGTACAGCACTCAATGCAGAGGCGAAGCCGATACATGAGGCAGACTTGACAGGTAAAACAGCTATTATTATGGGGTCAGAAGGAGAGGGCATGCGCCGCCTGACGACGGAGAGCTGTGATGAGCTGGTTTATATTCCGATGTCAGGCAATGAGCATGGCAACTTACAAAGCTTAAATGTAAGCGTTGCCACGGGCATGGCGCTATATGAAGTTAATCGGCAGCGTACTTTAGCTGCTGGGCAAGCGTAAGATAGCTCTGATGTAGTGGCTCTAATTTTAGGTAGAGATCAGCCAAATTACCATCATTAAGTACGACATCATCAGCGTGCTGATTCCGCTCTTCGCGGCTTAGCTGATTGACCATGATGGCTTTAATCTTTTGTACGCTTTGTTCATCTCGCTGGCTGGCACGGGTCAGCTGGGTGTCCACCGCCGCATCCATGACCAAAATACGCTGGCATAAATTGGCCAGCCCTGCTTCCGCCGCTTCGATGAGTAGTGGCGCTGACAACACCACATAAGGTGAGGTGCTTTCGGCCAGCTGTAGTTTTGCCGCCTCACGTATCGCTGGATGGGTAATCGCTTCTAGCTCAATCAGTGCTTCTGGATAAGTAAAAACATGCGTTCTTACCGCTGCCCGATCCATATCTCCTTTTTCATTCACTACCCAATCACCAAACTTCTTCTGGATTTTGCGTAGCGTTGCGCTGCCTTTGGCAACGACTTGATGGGCAATGACATCGGCATCAATAATATCAATGCCTTGCTCAGCGAACCAATCACTGGCGGCAGATTTACCACTACCGATGCCCCCGGTTAGACCTACTACTAGCGTCTTGCTTTTCTTTTGCAGGCTTTGTGGTTGATGAGAATAAGGCGAAGCTGTTGTGGCATATTTTGACATAATAATGACTTATCTAACGGATAGAATGGCAGTAATAAACTGAGAAAATAGTTTGTGACCCTAAGTATACATGCCCAAGTACCAACTGACGATATCTGAGCCATATAATAAAGCAACAATACCAGCCACTGCGATATAAGGACCAAAGGCAAAAGGCTTACTCTCACCTTGTTTTTTCATCAAAATCAGGCCAACGATTGAGCCGAGTAGGGAAGACAATAAAATAATTAATGGTAACATCATGGGCCCAAGCCAAGCACCCAGTACTGCTAGGAGCTTAAAGTCACCTTGTCCCATGCCATGTTTTTTGGTGATAAGGAAGAATACTTTGACCACTATCCATAATGATAAAAACCCAAACAACAAGCCCCAAATAGACTGAGTTGGTGAGACGAACCAGCTTTGTGAATTGACGGCCAATCCTAAACCCGCTAACGGAAAGGTTAGGCGATCTGGCAGTAGCTGGGTATCAAAATCGATACCCGTTAATGCCACTAGCGTCCATACTAAAACTAAGGCGGACAACCCAGCGGCACTGACCCCAAACTGATAGATGACCAGTATGGATAACAAGGCAGTGACGAGCTCAACCAAAGGATAACGCAGACCGATAGCAGCATTACAGTTTGAGCAGCGCCCACGTAACAGCAGCCAGCTTATTAAGGGTACGTTCTCATACCACTTTATTTTGTGCGCGCAGTGAGGGCAGCGCGACGCTGGTCGACTCAACGTAATAGGGGTATCCGCTGCGACGATATCGGTCAGTGGTATGGTATGCTCTTGCGGCATGTCTGCTTGCTGCGCCATAAATTGACTACATTCTTGACGCCAGCTATAGACCATCATCAGCGGCATACGGTGAATCACCACATTTAAAAAACTGCCCACACAAAGGCCCAACAGACCAAATACGACTAACGCTACCGTCATATTACTTTGTAATAATTCTATAAATTGCATTAAATCGCTGTCCTTTCCGTCATCTTTAACCTACCACTGAGCCCATTTGGAAGATTGGCAAATACATCGCAATCACCAAGCCACCGACCAAAACCCCCAACACAGCCATAATCATAGGCTCCATCAGACTGGTCAAGCCGTCGACCGCATTGTCGACTTCGTTTTCGTAATAGACCGCTACTTTATCTAGCATTTCTTCTAAGCTACCAGACTCTTCACCGATACCAACCATTTGAATGGCCATACTTGGAAATAGATTGGTAGAGCGTATCGAAAACTGCAATTGTTGACCAGTAGATACGTCATTTTTGATTTGCTGCGTCGCATTATAAAACACGACGTTATTAGTGGCGCCAGCAGTCGAATCTAGGGCGTCGATAAGGGGTACACCAGCGGCAAAGGTGGTAGATAAGGTACGAGCGAAACGCGCGATAATGGCTTGATAAGCAATATTGCCAAATATTGGTATTTTTAATACGGCACGGTCTAAAAAGTCTCGGAATTTCTTAGAGCGTTTTTTGGCTTCTGAAAAACCAATAATCGCCCCACCAATGAGAATAATCAAAATAAACCACCACGCCTGCATCCATTCAGACATGCCAACGACCATTTGGGTAAAGGCAGGGAGCTCTGCGCCAAAAGATTCAAATAAGTCTGAGAATACAGGGACTACTTTGATAAGCAGAATCATGGTAACGATAACAGCGACGACAATAACCGCGATAGGATATTTTACCGCTTTTTTAATTTTGGCTTTTAATAATTCGCTTTTTTCTTTATAAGTGGCAACCCGCTCCAGCATGGTCTCAAGCGCACCTGATTGCTCGCCAGAGTCGACGAGCGAGCAAAACAGATCATCAAAATAGCGTGGGTGTTTACGCAAGGCTGAGGCAAAAGTCCCACCGGCTTCGATATCGGCTTTTATTTGCAAAACCAGTTCTTTCATACTGGGATTATCCAATGAGTCCGCGACAATCTCAAAGGACTGGGTCAATGGCACGCCCGCTTTCATCATGGTTGCCAATTGACGGGCAAAGATGGCAATATCAATAGGTTTGATGGGTTTTTTGAAGGTGTAGAGGGGCTTGGGCTTTTTCTTGATACCTTTGACGGTGATGCCTTGTTTGCGCAGAGTAGCTTTTGCCAGCTCTAGGCTACGACTGGTGGTTTCGCCCTTTACTTTTTGTCCGCGTCGATTTACCCCGTCATAGACAAAGTCTAACAGCATGTCGGTCTTCGCTTTTGCCATGTTACTACCCTCAAGATTTGTCTAATATAGATATTGCAAAGAAATACAACGATGCCTAACTTATTACACAAAGATGGCATACTTTATTTTAACGTAAAAAACCAGTATAACTCTGTTTTATTTTTAAGTACATCTGAGTAAGTATTATTGCTGGTTTATAAAAATAACGCCATTCGAAGTCAAGACTATTTAAAAGCAATGCTATCAATGCCTAGAGAGTAGAAATAATAAGGCGATTTAGCGTTCATCATTATTCAGAGGTAACGCGCATCATTTCTTGAATACTGGTCACGCCTTGTAAAACTTTTAACACCCCAGAGCGGCGCAAGTCTCGAAAGCCATTTTTGAGAGCCGCATCTTTGATATCAATTGCGTTGCCATCTTCCATGATAATCCGAGAAATATCAGGGCTGACTTTCATCACCTCGTAGATACCTACACGGCCTTTATAACCTTCGCGGCATTCGTTACAGCCTACGGGTTCATAGATGACATTGTCTGGGTTGTCTAAATCGGTGTCAGTAAAGCCAAGCTCAAGCAAGCTTTGCCGTGGCACGTTGATGGGTTTTTTACAGTTTTTACATAAGCGCCGTGCTAGGCGCTGGGCGATAACCAAGTTCACTGACGTGGCAATGTTAAAGGAAGCCACACCCATGTTGCGTAGGCGGGTCAAGGTCTCTGGTGCTGAGTTGGTATGCAGGGTCGAAAGCACCATATGGCCGGTTTGCGCAGCCTTAATGGCAATCTCTGCCGTTTCAAGGTCACGAATCTCACCCACCATTACGATGTCAGGATCTTGACGTAAGAATGACTTTAGCGCATTGGCGAAAGTCAGCCCCACTTTAGCATTCACGTTGACCTGATTAATGCCTTCGAGGTTAATCTCGACCGGATCTTCGGCAGTGGAGATGTTCGTTGCGCCTGTGTTCAAAATGTTAATGCCGGTATAGAGTGACACCGTTTTACCAGAACCAGTCGGACCAGTAATCAGTAGCATACCTTGCGGTTTATGCAACGCTTCCAAAAACATGTCTTGTTGGTCAGGCTCATAACCAAGAGCCTCGATACCGAGCATGGCGGATGACGGGTCCAAAATACGCAATACAAGCTTTTCACCAAACAAGGTCGGTAATGAGTTGACCCGGAAATCGATGGCTTTATTTTTAGATATTTTGAGCTTAATGCGCCCATCTTGTGGTATGCGGCGTTCTGAGATGTCCATCTGTGACATCACCTTTAGCCGCGCTGCAATTTTGCTAGCGAGCTGTACTGGCGGGTTGGCCATTTTTTGCATGACACCGTCGACACGGAAGCGAACACGAAAGCTTTTTTCATACGGTTCAAAATGCAAATCTGAGGCGCCCATACGAATGGCGTCGACCAGCATTTTATTGACAAACTTTACGACAGGCGCTTCATCGATATTATCGCTAAGCTTGGTTTCACCTTCCTCTTCTTCACCGTCTTCAAAGCCAATATTTAAGTCACTGTCAGAAAAACTATCAAAACTTTGCATGGTATCGGCATACAGACTCTCGATACGTCTTTTTAGCTTATCTTCTTCGACGACGACGGTTTCAATAGAGAGGCGAGAGTTAAAGGCAATCGCATCAATGGCGTCTATACGTGTTGGATCGCTTAAAGCAACAAATAAGCGCTGCCCACGCTTAAAGAGGGGAAGGGCGTGAAACTTGCGTACAATTTTTTCATCGACCAAATCTTTTGGAATGACATCTGCACTGATTGCGTCAAGATCAAAGAGCGGATCGCCAAAAGCCTGTGACAGCATTTGTGCCAGTTGATAAGCATTGGCTAATTTATTGTCTACCAAATAAGGTACGAGCCCGATTTGCTGTTGCTGCGATTCTGTCTGCGCAGTTTTCATATGCGCTTCGCTTACGATACCTTCGCTAATCAGCTGCTGGGCTAAACCACCGTATTTATTGGCTGTGATAGACATAATGACCTCTCTTTGATATCGAATGTTTTGCTAAAACCCGCTTGCTAAGTATTTGAGTATTTGAGTATTTAAGTATTTAAGTATTGATGGTTTTCATGAGTAGCTCTTAATCATTAATTATCATCAATGTTGGTTAAAGTCGTTTGAGATAAGTAGTTTTAAGCGGCTGTTATTTTTTAGTATTCATAGTAGTGACTGTATTTTTTTAAGCTTTATATAAGGTATGCCACTATATATAAGCCATTTTGCTTCAGCTCGCACTATACTATAGCACTTGTGAAATATTTGTTATACTGGCGCGCATATGAGCCGAATTGGCAGGAATACATGAGACAAGGTAGATGAGTATGCAAGCTTGGGTAATTGGCAATTGGAAGCAAAATCCAGCAACGAGCCACGACGTCAATGCGCTACTAGATGACTTATTAACTGCCGTTGATACCGAAGAACAAGTAATCAAAAATAGCTGTAGGTTAATGGTGGCACCCAGTTGCATTCACTTAGCTGCTGTCAGCGCCCGTTTAAAAGATACCTCAGTGCTGTGTGCAGCGCAAGATATTAGTGCGCATAGTGCGAACACTGGTGCGTATACGGGGGATTGTTCCGCGCAGCAAGTGGTTGATGCTGGCGCAACTTGGACGATACTTGGTCACTCTGAACGCCGTCAATACCATCAAGAGTCTCATGAGTGCTTGCTGCAAAAGCTGACTCATGCGCTGACGCAAAATTTGGGCGTGGTATTTTGTATTGGTGAGACCCAAGCACAATATGATGATAAGCAGACGCTGCCAGTCATTGATACGCAGTTGTCAGTTATCAAAGACTTGCTAGCGCAACAGCCCGAGCTTACTGCCTCATTGTCTGAGCGCTTAATCATTGCCTACGAGCCAGTATGGGCGATTGGGACGGGTAAAGTGCCAACCGTGGCAGAGGTGAGCGCCACGCATCAACATATTAAGCAGACGGTTGCAGGCTTCGCTGATTCATTGGACACGATGACCGTACTATATGGTGGTAGTGTTAATGTCGATAACGCCGATAGTTTTGCGGCAGACCCTATGATAGATGGCGCATTAGTCGGCGGCGCGTCATTAAAAGCAGAAAGTTTTTTAGCGATTGCCGAGGCCTTTAGCCGTGCTATGGCTTAATAAAATTAAATAAAACATCCATTTAACAAATATTGAATGGCCACCTTATTCAAAAAATGTCTTTATCAGTTGGCAAAAGTGGGTTTAACAGTGCCCTTGCAATCGTGTACAATGCGCCTTATTTATATAATCGATTTGGCGTCATTACACGCTAAGCGCTATTATTAACCCCTACGATTTATTTTTCGTTATCAGTCGTCATTACGCGGCAAAAGAGGCCACCATGTTTACGTTTATATTAGCCCTGCACATTATCGTGGCAATTGCCATGATTGGCTTGATTTTGATACAGCATGGCAAAGGGGCAGACGCTGGGGCTTCTTTTGGCGCTGGTTCCTCAGGTACCGTATTTGGCGCTGCTGGGACCGCAAACTTTTTGACGCGTGCGACGGCAGTGTTAACCGTGATATTTTTTATCACCAGTATGACGCTGGCTGTACATGCGCGTAAGCAGGCAGAAGATCAGTTTCGTTTAGATGCGCCCGTGTCAGCACCACAAACGCCGCGCCCGTTAACGCAAAATCCTCAGTAGTTATTTTTTTAAAACGCTATCTCTAGAAACGGTATCTTTAATAACTGTTTTTTAGTATTCATTTTTAATCATTGTCTTTTAATGAAGGCAGTGCTTGCTATTTTAAGGCGTTAGATTTACAATGCTTTTTCTGTTTTTACAGTCTGATTCTATCGATGCCTACCTTAAGCATCTATTACGATAGATTAGACAGCAAAAGTAAAGCAGTGAAAAATGCGATTGTGGTGGAATTGGTAGACACGCCATCTTGAGGGGGTGGTGGCGCAAGCTGTGGGGGTTCAAGTCCCCCCAATCGCACCAAGTTTTATGGACGCTGCATAGCGTCAGGTTGGATTTTTTGGTAGCAAACGTTTGATTTAGACTTTATTTAAAATAAACGTTGACACTTCTACAAAACCTCCCTATAATATGCGTTCTAGATTGATGCGGGGTGGAGCAGTCTGGTAGCTCGTCGGGCTCATAACCCGAAGGTCGTTGGTTCAAATCCAGCCCCCGCTACCACTTTTTATACTGATGTTTTGTACACTAAATTTGTCAGTAACGATTAGCCCACCATTATGCTTGTGGGTTTTTTTGTATCTACTGCTCGGTGTTATCGCGGTATCTATCCTACTTATGCTAAGCTCTAAGCCTATAGAATACGATACTATTCGTTACTGGGCGTCACTTGCTGCTACCAGCGCGATGATTCGTAAGCACACTATCTTTTATTCCTCACTCTTTTATCGATAGTACTGCTTTATGAATAATAAAAGCATTGTTTGGCTGAGCTTGATGTTTTCTATGCTCATCCTTATATAAACGCACAACGCATCTTAATAGATGTTTGTGGTTTAACATAATGACCGTGACTTATATTCATTAATAATAAATCAATATTCGTTAATAATAAATCAAAGTTGATACAGTTACGGTTTACTCAATAAGATAGATAAGTGAATAGGAAAATATAAATAGATTATGAAGCTTTCGACCAAAGTTACAGAACTGACCAAGATTATTGCCCCCGCCGTTGCTGCTTGTGATGTGGCATTATGGGGCATTGAATTTGCACCGCAAGGCAATCGCTCTTTATTACGTATTTATATTGAAGCTTTGCCAGAAGAGCAAGCCCAAGATAAGCAAGTAACCATTGAGAACTGTGCGGCAGTGAATCACCAAGTAAGCGGTATTCTTGAAGTGCATGACCCTATTGCTGGTGAGTACATTTTAGAAGTGTCATCACCTGGCTTTGACCGTGCGTTCTTCTCAGATGAGCAGATGCATGGCTATGTGGGTCAAACAGTGAGCTTGCGTTTGATACAAGCCATTGGTGAAGGCGATCAAAAACGCCGCAAAGCAACAGGTACTTTAGACAGTATCGATGAGACGTCTCTAAAGCTGACATCTGCTGATGGTGAGCAGTTCGAAATTGCTCTGAGTAATATTGATAAAGCCCACTTGATTTATGAAGATGTCTAATTGCAATATTCAATGGTAATGTAGTATTAATCCATATTTTGACCCCTAAATAGCGTATAACTGACGGTGACAATACAACGTCAATATGCCAATTATAAAATTTAAGTCAATTATAAAATGATAGGACAGGTATAGCATGAGTCGTGAAATCTTAATGGTAGTAGAAACTGTCAGTAATGAAAAGGGCTTAAATCCTGAAGATATCTTTGAAGCGATAGAAGACGCTTTGGTGGTATCGACTAAGAAAAAAGTATATACCGAACAGCCAGAAGTGGCGGTGCGGGTATCAATCGATCGTGCAACTGGCGATTATGATACGTACCGTTATTGGACAGTGGTTGCCGATGAAGACCATGAAATGCCAGCCTGTCAGCTGGCTATTACCGATCTTGATCAAGAAGAATGGTCAATTGGGGATATCAAAGAAGAGCAGATTGAGTCGATTGAATTTGGTCGTATTGCTGCCACCCAAGCCAAGCAAGTTATCATCCAAAAAATTCGTGAAGCTGAGCGTGCGCTAGTAGCAGACGCTTTCGAGCCACGTGTTGGTGAGATGATGTATGGCGAAGTCAAAAAACAGACACGCGATGGCTATATTATTGATCTAGGGGATAATGCTGAAGGCTATCTGTCACGTGATCAAATGCTGCCCCGTGAGCAATTACGTGCAAAATCTCGTATCAATGCCATTTTATATCATGTCAACCGCGAAAATCGCGGTGCACAGTTGCTTTTATCACGTACCCATCCCGAAATGCTCTCAGCTTTGATGCAAAAAGAAGTGCCTGAGATTGCCGAACAAATTATTGAAATTCGTAACGTCGCTCGTTTGCCGGGTACTCGTGCTAAAATAGCGGTCAAAACCAACGATCATCGTATTGATCCGGTTGGCGCTTGTATTGGTATGCGTGGTACGCGTATCCAAGCGGTTCAGCAAGAGCTTGATGGTGAGCGTATTGATGTGGTGGTTTGGTCAGATGATCCAGCCCAATTTATCATCAGCTCTTTAGAGCCTGCGGATGTTAGTAGTATCATCCTAGATGAAGACATGCAGACCGCTGATATCATCTTTAGCACCAACGATCAGTTAGCGCGCGCCATTGGCTCACAAGGTCAAAACGTCCGTCTGGCCTCTGAGCTAACGGGTTATAAGCTCAATATGATGCTAGAAGAAGAGTATCAGCAGCGCCAACAAAACGAATCAAAAGCGTTCATCGAGTTATTTTATGAGCGCTTAGAAGTTGATAAAGATTTGGCCCAAGCGCTCGTCGATATTGGTTTTACCAGTATTGAAGAAGTGGCTTACGTACCGGTCGAAACCTTCTATGACATCGAAGGTCTCGACGACGAAGCGATCGACATGATTCAAGAACGTGCTAAAGAAGTCGTCATCGCTGATGAGCTGGTTAAACAACAGAACATGAAAGAGCCAAGTCAAGAACTGCAAGATCTTGAAGGAATGACGGTCAGTTGGGCTTATAAAATGGCACAAAAAGACATCATTACCGTTGATGACTTGGCAGAACAAGCCGTCTTCGATTTAGAAGATATCGAAGGATTAGATACCGAAACCGCAGGAAAACTCATCATGAAAGCTCGGGAATCTTGGTTCAATGAATAAGCGGTAACTGCATATCGCTGTCTTTTAGTGATATGCTATCGATAATAAAGTGCTGGTATTTATGTCGCATCATCAAATGCAACACAACCATCAGCCTTAACCCAATCATTTGTAGCCAACAACTGAATTGAACATATAGCAAATAATAGACAGTAGGTGATAATAAATGGCAGATAAGACCGTCAAAGAACTGGCAGATATGGTAGGCAAAACCGCAAGTGCTGTACAACAGCAACTGGTGGACGCTGGGCTGCCTGCTCGCGCAGAGGGTGACCTAGTCACCGAGCTTGAGCAAGAGAAGTTGGTGACGTATTTAAAGCAAAGTCATGGTCAGCAAGAAAAGCGTCGTATTAGTCTCAAGTCTAAAACAACGAGCACTGCGCGTGTGACCGGCTCTTCAGGTAAATCGAAGAGTGTCAATGTGGAAGTGCGTAAAAAGAAAGTGTTCGAGAAGCCTGATCCAGAAAAAATGGCTGAAGAATTGGCTGCGCGTGAGCAAGCGATGATCGAATCGCAAGAGCGTGCTGCTAAAGATGCTGAAGAGCGTGCGGCGACTAAGAAAAAAGCCGAAGAACGTCAAGCGGCAACCTTAGCGGCAATGCGTGCAAGCTTAGGCTCTAGCAAAAAGTCAGACGATAAGAATGACGATATTTCTACTTCAGTGGTTGTGAAGAAGGGTGGCAAGGCGACTGTAGAAGTCAAGCCGAAAGAGCAACCGAAGAAAAAAGTCGCGGCGACGAAACCAAAAGTTGAAACCGCCGCTGAGCGTAAAGCTCGCGAAGTACGCGAAAAAGAAGAAAATCGTCTACGCGAAATCGAGACAGAAACACGCCGTGTTCAAGCGGAAGAAGCGCAGAAGCGTACACTTGAGCAAATGCGTAAAATGGCTGGTAAATATACGGACCAGCCTGCTGCGGAAGTTCGTAAAGATGAGCCACTAGCCGAAGGTTTGGTCGGTGACGCACTAGAAGAATCATTCGAAAAAGAACGTCGCGAAATCAAGCGCGGTACTAGTAGTACTAGTGCCCGTGGTCGTGGTCGTCGTAAGAATCAAGACGAGCGTGAAATGAAAAACCGCAAAAACGGTTTACGTTCAACGCAAGCGTCACAGCATAAGTTTGAAAAACCTGTCGAAAAAATCGTTTATGATGTCGAGATCAGTGAGCAAATTACCGTCGCAGATCTTGCCCAACGTATGGCAGTTAAAGCTCGTGAAGTCACTAAATTACTCATGAAAATGGGTGAAATGGCTCGTGAGTCAGATACCATTGATCAAGCGACAGCCAGTCTAATCGTTGAAGAGATGGGTCATAACCCTGTACCAGTCAGCGACACCAAGGTTGAAGACGATTTACAAGTTGCAGTCAATGAGCGCAGCAGTAACGTACAAACGCGTCCACCAGTTGTCACTATTATGGGCCACGTCGATCATGGTAAAACGTCTCTACTAGATAAAATTCGTGAGACTAAAGTTGCCACAGGTGAAGCTGGCGGTATTACTCAGCATATCGGTGCTTACCACGTTAAAACCGATCGTGGTGTGATTACTTTCTTAGATACTCCAGGTCACGCAGCCTTTAGTGCAATGCGTTCACGTGGTGCGCAAGCGACAGATATCGTCGTAATCGTTGTCGCTGCTGATGATGGTATGATGCCTCAAACAGAAGAAGCAATTGATCATGCACGCGCCGCTGGCACACCGATTATCGTTGCTATCAACAAAATGGATAAGCCAAGCGCTGATCCTGATCGTGTCCTTAATGAATTGACTGCTAAAGAAGTCGTTTCAGAAGAGTGGGGTGGTGATACACCAATGGCGCGTATCTCAGCCAAAACCGGTGATGGTATTGATGGGCTATTAGAGCTTATTAGCTTACAAGCAGAACTAATGGAGCTAGAAGCACCGTTAGATGGTGCTGCGCAAGGTGTGGTGATTGAATCAAGACTTGAAAAAGGTCGTGGTCCTGTTGTTAGTGTCCTCGTCAAAAAAGGCACACTAAAGCAAGGCGACTTGGTCTTAGCGGGCGAGTATTATGGTAAAGTCCGTGCGATGACTGATGAACATGGTCAACGTATCCAGTCAGCTGGCCCTTCTATTCCAGTAGAGATCTTAGGCTTGCCTGAAACGCCGGCTGCTGGTAGCGAATTCTTAGTCGTCACTGATGAGAAAAAAGCCCGTGAAGTCGCTGATTTCAGAACCAATCGTGAGCGTGAGCGTCAGCTTGAACGTCAGAACGCCATGCGCTTAGAAAGCATGTTCGATCAGATGGAACAAGGCGATGTGTCATTCTTGAACATCGTACTTAAGACCGATGTCCGTGGTTCGCTTGAAGCGTTACTATCGGCATTGAATGAGCTGTCTACTGATGAAGTAAAAGTCAGAGTCATTAGCTCAGGTGTCGGTCCCATCTCTGAGTCTGATGTTACGCTTGCCGAATCTAGCGAAGCGGTACTGTTAGGCTTCAACGTTCGTGCAGATGCGACCGCACGCCGTAAAGCAGACGCCGCTAACATGGATATTCGTTATTATAGCGTTATCTATGGCTTGATTGACGATGTGAAAGCAGCCATGAGTGGCATGCTTGCGCCTGAACATCGCGAGAAAATCTTGGGTGTTGCTGATGTTCGTGAAGTATTCCGCTCTAGTAAGTTCGGTGCAGCTGCCGGTTGTATGGTGGTTGAAGGCACGATCTATCGCAACAAGCCTATCCGCGTATTGCGTGATGACCAAGTTATCTTTACCGGTCAATTGCAATCGTTACGTCGCTATAAAGAAGACGTCAACGAAGTACGCACTGGTATGGAATGTGGTCTAGCGGTTCGTGGCTATGATGTCGAAGCTGGTGATAAGATCGAAGTCTTTGAAATCCAAGAGTTCGAACGTACTATCTAAGCCTTCTTGTAGCATTGCATTATATGTGCTGAGCAAGTTAAGCTTAGACTACCGTAATAACGATATGCTTAGGCCTAACAGGTACATCCTGCTAGGCCTTTTTTGACAAATATCAGTTCTTCAGCTTATTCGTAAGCCAATATAGCAACCAATAAAAAAAGCTATTTTAAAAACAAGGTAATAACATGAACCAACGTTTACAACGCTTAGCGGATCAAATCCAGCGTGAGCTTGCCGTTCTTATTCGCGACGCAGTCAATGACCCACGTCTGACGGGTTTTGTCACCATCTCTAGTGTCAAGGTCAGCCCAGACTTAGGGTATGCGGACGTCTATGTCACTATCATGGAGCCAGAGCTTAATGATGCGATGACCAAAACCAACCACGAAGAAAGCATCAAGGTACTGAATAAAGCCGCCGGTTTTTTGCGTACCGAATTGAGCCATAGCCTCAAGACTCGTACCACGCCGCGTCTGCGCTTTCATTATGATGAAGTAACGGCTCGTGGCAACTATATGATGGACTTAATCAGTCAAGCGGTTATCAAAACTGAGCAGAATGAAGATGAAGTCGATAGTAAAGAAAATGATGACTCATGACAATGACTAGTCAAAAGACAACGGATAAACAAAAGGTCTCCGGCGTTATCTTAATTGATAAGCCGCAGGGTATGACCTCACAGCAAGTGGTCTCAAAAGTGAAGTATTTGCTTAAGTCTCCTATCCATGACAGCAAAAAAGCAGGTCATACGGGTACGCTTGATCCAATGGCTACCGGTCTCTTGCCTATTTGCATGGGTGAGGCCACAAAGTTTAGCCATTATCAGCTTGATGCTGACAAATCCTATCAAGCGACGATACTGTTTGGTAGTCAGACAGATACCGGTGATGCAGATGGTCAAATCGTTGCACAGGCGGCTATTCCAATATTTGATGAAGCGCTATTAAAAGACGTTGCCCAGCAGTTTTTAGGCGCTCAGCAACAAATTCCACCAATGTATTCGGCCTTAAAGAAAGACGGTAAAAAACTCTACGAATACGCCCGTGCGGGTATCGAAGTCGATAGACCACCAAGAGATATCGTGATCAAAGCAATCGAGTTAAAAGCTATTGATAATGAGCAGGTTCAATTGACGGTGACTTGTACCAAAGGTACTTACGTGCGTGTATTGGCAGAAGATATTGCCAAGGTAATGGGTACATTAGGACATTTAATCGCACTGCGCCGTACGCAGGTTGGCAAGTTTGGTATAGCTGAAGCGACTTCTTTATCAGCGTTAGAGGCGCTATCGTTAGATAAGCGGCAGGCACAAATCCTTCCGATCGATGCGTGTGTTGATATAAAGGCTGAGCTTACATTAAGCGCCGAACAGTATGCCCGTGTCCATATGGGGCAACGCTTGAATGTCTTTGAGCAGCTTACTGATAATTTGCGTGATTATATTTCAACCAGTATTAGCCATCAGCCTTCTGTGTCAGCAAGCAATGCTACCCAATTAGATAGTGAGGTTATTAATAGTGACGATGAACAGCAACCATTAGCCCATGAGATATCAGTTGATATACGCTTGCTAGATGAGCATGGGCAGTTTATTGGCTTGGGTGCTGTTAGTCTTAATGGTCGACTACAACCTAAAAAGTTAATTCAGCGTTAGAATCTTCTTTGCTAAGCTCATCATTGTTCGTACGTTTCGTATGACTGTAAGCCCATGAATCCTCCTAAAACTTACTAACAGTTTACACTAATCACATATCCTCACATTTTATTGCAGGTTTCACCTATGGTGAGACCTGTTTTTTTTGTACAGTAGATACACCAGCTAGGGAAGACTGGATCAAAAATAAACTGGAAAAACAATATAACAATAAAAAATAAGAATAAAAAGTATGTAGAAAGGACATTCTTTAATAAGAAAAAATATGTCAGAGGATGACTATTATTAATGCAAAAATCATTTATCAAATCATAATAAACAACAAAAATTATCGCGCAATAATAAATTCGATTATAAAAACTCAAATGTAAATAAACAGAAACAAGTATAGACAGAAAAGGAAATATTATGAAAACGATCGCTTTTTTACTACACAATAATTTTGAGCAAGCAGAATACGAAGACGTTAATAACCAGCTGAAAGACAAAGGTTACAAGACCCTTCTGATCACTACTAATGAAGATAAAGAAGTGCAAGCTATGCAGCAAGATGTAAATAAAGGTGATACCTTTACTGCTGATATCTTCGTAAAAGATGCAAATGTTTCCGATTATGATGCATTGGTATTACCAGGTGGTACGGTCAATGCGGATACCATTCGCGGTAATAAAGAAGCCCATGATATTATCAATGCTATCAATGATGCAGGTAAACCATTAGCTGTGATATGCCACGCTCCTTGGGCGCTTATCAACACGGGCATTGCTAAAGGCAAAACACTAACAGCCTATCATACGCTGCAAACCGATCTAGAAAATGCTGGTGCGACGTACGTCGACAAGACTGTACAAGTCGATGGCAATTTAATTACTTCGCGTAATCCAGACGATATCAGTAACTTTGTCGATGCTATCGATAAAGCATTGTCTTAAATTTTGCTTCATTTATTGAAAGATGAAAAATTAAAAATTCTCAACTATTTATAATTACAATTAAGGAAAATATTATGTCTAACTCTAACCCAAATGATGCTGAACTTGAGCAACAACGTGCTGAATCGGCAACCGCCGCTCTTAAGAGCCAAACTGAAAACAACCATACCGAAGAATCAGAAGCGGCCGCTGATCGCATCGCTGATAATTTAGAGAATGCAAAAAAAGATAAATAAAAAGGCTCTGCGTTATGTAGCGGTCTACGCTATTTAATGTAAGCATTATTTTATATAAACATTATTTCGTTGAGTCTTTACGCATTGATTCGAATATTCATAAGTTTGAATGCTAATAAGTATGAACGGTGCGGTAAAGAGTTCACTTAATGAAAATGCTAATCTAGGAGTCATTATGAGTAATTCATCAAAAAACATGGATTCACAAGAACAAGAGATTGAAAAGCTAGCAGAAGATATCAACCCTAGCGAAGATGCTAGCCCTGATAGCTTAGCAGAAGCCACTACAGCCCCTCTTGCTGATGACGAGCTAGGTGGAAATGCAAACGAAGATGACGTGAAAAAGTAAGTCATTAGACTTTTCTAACAATTTATCAGGATCTTGCAAAATTATAGCTGTTATATAAGATTTCTGAATCGATGAATTCTATCGGCATAAAACTATTATGAAAAACTGCTGCTAGTTCAGCAGTTTTTTGTTATAATTGCCGTCACATTTAATAATGCTTTTAGATTAAGCCGATTATTTAGCTCACTGCTCGAAGCAGATTAATGAGTTGAGTGAATTTTTGCTGATATCTGGCTTATTTTTAAATGGTTTTATCATACATTGGGCTTGTCGTACACTAGGTCAACTCTAGTAATGCAGGGTTGTCCTGAATGGCGCACAAGTTACTTTATTTACTATTCTATTGCTTGTAAGATGGCTTAATTTGAGTACATCTTGGAGCTTTTAGCATTGCCGGAGATATTTATGCTAACTAATACCGATCGTGAACAAATCATTTCTCAGTACCAGCGCGGCGAAAACGATACTGGTTCTCCAGAAGTTCAAGTAGCTTTGTTGAGCGCACGTATCAACGATTTGCAGAACCATTTTAAAGCGCACAAAGCTGACCATCATAGCCGTCGCGGTCTTATCCGTATGGTTAACACGCGCCGTAAATTGCTTGATTACCTAAAAGGTAAAGATCTTGGTCGTTATACCACCCTTATTAGCCAGTTAGGTCTACGTCGTTAATTTAACGACAATAGTACGAGTGGTCGCTAAAATAACAGATGCCATCTTATGGCGCTATTTCAGATTTTTTGCTAAACCGCTTGGAACTTGCTTGTTGCTATCGATAAAATAGATTTTCTCTAAAACGGTGTGGAATAGTTTCACGCCGTTTTTTTATGCTTGTTAGTATGGATGATCGCGCTCGAGTGTTTAGATGATATAACGCTACCATATTTTGCAAAAATAACCGTTAATTTAATATCTAATATAGGCCATCATTCAGGGCGATTTATAGACAATAGCTCTGTTTTGCAATTAATTGGTCAATGCCTATAAATCACTGTAAAATAATGTCTTGTGAGCTTTATAGCATTGCTACTATTCGTCACAGTAGAGCAGTAAAGAGATAGTGAATACCATAGATGTATGGTTTCTACTGGGTATAAGATTTAGCCGTATTGGAAAAAAACCGAATTTGAACAACTAAAAATATGTAATAGTACGATGTCTACTATAGACAAATGCGTAAGATAAGTAGGTGACACTATCAGCCTGAGCAATAATACTTATAGAAAAAAGACTTGTTGATCAGTAGCTAGATAAAAAGAATTTTAATGACAGATATCAGCGTGTTTATAACGTTGATGTTATTTTCGTCAGTCAACATTAGGAAGACTATATGACAATGTTTAACACTATTAAGCGTGAATTCCAGTACGGCAACCAGCAGGTTGTTATCGAAACTGGTCGCGTAGCACGTCAAGCAAACTCTATTTTGGTTCACATGGGCGGCGTTACCGTACTAGTAGCAGCAGTGGTAAAGTCTGACCCTAAAGAAGGTCAAAACTTCTTTCCATTGACCGTGAACTATCAAGAAAAAATGTATGCTGCCGGTAAGATTCCAGGCGCTTATGGCAAACGCGAAGGTCGTGCGAGCGAAAATGAAACGTTAACGTCACGCTTAATTGACCGTCCGATTCGTCCGCTATTCCCTGAAGGTTATGTCAACGAAATTCAAATTACCGCAACGGTTATCTCATCAGATAAGACTCAATCTGCCGATATCGCAGCCCTCATTGGTGCTTCAGCCGCATTGGCGATCTCTGATGCGCCATTCAATGGCCCTGTCGCTGCGGCCCGTGTTGGCTTTATCAATGGTGAGTACGTACTAAACCCAACGCTTGAACAACTTAAAGAAAGTGACCTTGATCTAGTGGTTGCTGGTACTAAATCTGCAGTGCTAATGGTTGAATCTGAAGCGGCAGAGCTGTCTGAAGATCAGATGCTAGGCGCGGTATTATACGGTCATGAGCAACAACAAATCGTTATTGATAACATCGCTTCTATGGCGGAAGAAATCGGTACGGCTAAGCAGCAGTACGTCGCCCCTGTACGTGATGCAGCGTTAGAGAGCAGCATGAAAGAGCAGTTCGGCGAGCAAGTGGCTGATGCTTATACGATTACTGATAAGCAAGAGCGTTATACTAAGCTTGATGACATTAAGCAATCCATTATCGATGCGCTTGCTGGTGATGCGGAATCTGAAAATTATGCTGATACCGTTTCTGAATTAAAAGAAATCTATAACGATCTTAAATATCGTACGGTTCGTGACAATATCTTGTCAGGTAAGCCGCGTATTGATGGTCGTGACCTTGAGACCGTTCGTGCGCTTGACGTGCAAGTTGGCGTACTACCATACACGCATGGTTCAGCGCTATTTACTCGCGGTGAGACCCAAGCATTGGTTACTACGACTTTAGGTAACAGCCGTGATGTCAATATGATTGACTCATTAGCGGGCACTATCCGTGATCATTTCATGCTGCATTATAACTTCCCGCATTTCTCTGTTGGTGAAACGGGTCGTGAAGGTATTCCAAAACGTCGTGAAATTGGTCATGGTCGTCTAGCACGCCGCGGTGTACAAGCGATGCTACCGGACAGCGAACGCTTCCCATACGTCATCCGTGTGGTATCAGAGATTACTGAATCAAACGGTTCTTCTTCTATGGCCTCTGTCTGTGGTGCCAGCTTGGCATTGATGGATGCAGGCGTACCGATTAAAGCACCAGTTGCTGGTATCGCGATGGGTCTCGTAAAAGAAGGCGAGCGTTTCGCTGTATTGTCAGATATCTTAGGTGATGAAGATCATCTTGGCGATATGGACTTTAAAGTGGCTGGTTCTAAAGACGGTATCACTGCGCTTCAGATGGATATCAAAATCGAAGGGATTACTCCTGACATCATGGAGCAAGCGCTAAAGCAAGCCCATGCCGGTCGTATCCATATCCTAGACGCGATGAATAAAGTATTGCCAGAGAGCCGTACTGAAATTAACGCCCATGCCCCTAACTATGCAGTTATCGAAATCAATCCGGATAAAATCCGTGACGTCATCGGTAAAGGCGGCGCGATGATTCGTCAGCTAACTGAAGAAACTGGTGCCGTTATCGATATCGATGATGGTGGTACGATTCGTATCTTTGGTGAAAACAAAGCAGCAACCAAAGCCGCTATCGGTAAAATCGAAGCATTGACTGCTGAAGTTGAAGTCGGTAAAACTTACGAAGGTACCGTTGCTCGTATCGTTGATTTCGGTGCATTCGTAAATGTCTTGCCAAATACTGATGGCCTCGTACATATCTCGCAAATCGCAGAAGAGCGCGTAGAGAATGTCTCTGACTATCTAAAAGAAGGTCAAACCGTTAAGGTACTCGTACAAGACGTGGATAACCGTGGTCGCATTAAGTTGACTATGAAAGGCGTTGAGCAGGGTTCAACCTCAACTGCTGAATAAGTATTTTTTTGGTTGATGTCGCTTAGTACAATTTTGAAAACCGCTCTGATTTATTCAGAGCGGTTTTTTTTGTGGCTTAATAATTATTAAATAGTCATTTCCATTTGTGTCAGGTTGAATATTGCTATCTCTATCCAATCTATAGTCAAAATATCTTAAAAACGCGACGGTATTGCTGATATCAGTTTTTTGTAGTCTCTGTCTGCGCAGCCACAGCGAGCAAGAAAAATGTCTATCAGCAGTGCGTGATATATCGATATTACTCTTTACTCGCTACATTTAATGACATTGCCTTTTAATAAAATCATACCTAAGCAACGGACAATAAAAAATCCAACGCCAAACGCTTATAGTAGACGTTCAACATTGGATTAATAAAATTCTAGACTAGGGCGTATCTTCAATTCAAGCGCTTGTATCTAAATGGCCTAAAAATAGCTAAATTTTGCCAAACATCGTCAAATAGCTGATTAATATCTCGATATTATTTGCGCTATTTTCCTCGTTTAACGGCAATTTATTTCATTTTTATGACCATTTTTGAAATGAGGACACGCCCTAACTGGCTAATTAGCCAGAGTAATCATTCCTGATCCAACTTGTCAATCATACCTTGGTATTTCTCTTTTTTTGCAGCGATTTTTTTGCGTCTCTCTTCAGCAGTCGCGACTAAATTTTTTGCGACGTCTAAGCTCTTATCAAAGGCCGCTAATTCAAGATCTACCGCATTCAACAGTTTACCAAGCATCATAGCCGTTGCTTTTTCAGAGACATCGTGAGTCATCCCACTAGCGTCAGAGGTAAAGTCATCTTTGAGTTTTGAGGCCCATTGGTAAATACCTGCCATAGTAATGCCAGATTTATCCTCTTGGTCAGCGCCGTCTTTTTTACTAGCTTTATCTTTTTTGCTGGACTTGCCGTCTTTAACCATTTCATCGTCTTCATTTGACTTAGACTCTTTATCAGCGCTGCTAGCCTTGTCTTTTTTGTCAGATTTCTGCTCTTTTTCAGAATCTTTATTCTTACTTGATTTCTCTGACTTGCCCTTTTTAGCAGCACTGTCCTCTGTACCTTCTTCGTAGTCATGCTCAGTGTTGTACTCTTCAAAGTCGCCGTCCTCAAATACCACGGTATCATCTTTGACCACTTCTACGCCAGTAACGGCTTTGTTGCCTGTAGGGTTTTTCTTATTTCCAGCATTACTATTTTTTGCATCATTGTTTGACATGATTTATTATCCCTATTTGTATTTTGAGTAAAAAGTATTTGTAGTAGACACTCATAAATACTAAGCCAAGGCTGTTTTTTAATCAATATACGGATATAAATCTACTGTTTAATGTCTACAGGAAAACACATGTCATGTTATAAACGCTTAAATAGTCACACTAATGTTGTAGGCGATAACGAAGAAAATACCAAATTTTATTAATAATTGCTGAGAGGATTATCAGCAATAAACTCAACCAGCAGCTCTGCTACTTTTCCCCCTTGATCTTCTTGCAAAAAATGACCAGCGTTATTAACTGTGGTATGGTTTTGACCTTTCGTTCCCGGTATCAGCTTTTGCATGATTCGATCGCCACCAGCCGTGACAGGATCAGAATCACTAAACAGCGTAATAAATGGCTTCGTCCATTGGCTGAGCTTACCCCAAGCCGCCCGATTATTCTCTGAGGCAGGATCATCTGGCGTGGTGGGGACAAGAAGCGGAAACTGTCTAGCGCCTTCTTTGTATGACTCATCAGGGAAAGGGGCGTTGTACGCATCGATAACCGCCTGCGATAGCTCGGTAGTGGTGCCGCTCTTAATGATGCCTCCGACATGAAACTGTGGGGTGTCCTGCGAGAATTGCTGCCACTGGCGAAAGCTCTCTCCGGGATTATGATCCCCAGTGGGCAACATAGTATTGCCAGCTGCTACCCGAGAAAATTTTTCGGGATTATCGGCGACTAAGCGCAGACCGATTAGGCCGCCCCAATCTTGACAAAAAAGCGTGATGTTTGTTAAGTCTAATTGATCAAGCAGCGATTGCATCCAGTCGACATGGCGCTGGTAAGTATAGTCAGTACGTGCCGCTGGCTTGTCCGAGCGTCCAAAACCAGGTAGGTCTGGAGCAATAACGCGATATCCTGCGGCGGTCAATATCGGTATCATTTTGCGATAAAGATAACACCACGAAGGCTCGCCATGTAGCAACAGTATAGGCTCAGCGTCTTTTGGACCTTCATCGAGGTAATGTACGCGCAGTTCACCGCCTTCACCATCATCAACCATGAGATAGTTCGGCGCAAAATCGTAATCGAGTAGGTTGGCAAAGTATGAATCGGGGGTTCTAAGCGTTTTCATAGGGTATCCTTATCCTGATGATAAATAATCGTGCATTTGCAAACAGCCGATGCCAATTTAGCATAGCACTGACGCCACTATCTGTTGCATATCTTTTGAGTACTATGGCGTCCTATAAACACACTCTACAAATCGCCAATTAGCTTACGATATCAATGCTCTTAGGCACATGCACGTCAATACGTAGCTTAGGTAGATCTTGTAGTTGCTGCCTCAGTAAAGGCAAGATATCGAGATACCAGTCTAATGGCAGTGAGTTTGCGACGTTGGGTTCATTGAGGGACAAGCTACCAGCTGAAAAGTTCTTAGATGAAGGTTCGTTAGATGAATTACTTATATTACTACGTAGCCGATTATCGATAAGTGGGCGAGCGAGTAGGGCAGCTCTGCGGATACCATGATAGCGAACAAGGGGGATAAGCTGGTGATGTAAGTCGATTAGAGCGTCAGTAAGCCAGCGTGTGCGTGTCGGATGATAAGGATGATCTGAGATAACAAGGTTGGCAATATAACTGGGTTGATTGCCATTACTGCTGATGCCAAGGCCAGC
Organism: Psychrobacter sp. TB67; assembly: GCF_000511065.1. Taxonomy (NCBI): domain Bacteria; kingdom Pseudomonadati; phylum Pseudomonadota; class Gammaproteobacteria; order Moraxellales; family Moraxellaceae; genus Psychrobacter; species Psychrobacter sp. TB67. The sequence goes on along the minus strand of NZ_AYYA01000057.1, from coordinate 43,633 downwards.
CTGCTCACGTGTACGCTTATGCAATAAACAGCTACCAGCACTTAAACTACCGTCACGACACGCGCGATAATAACGTTGATAGTTATCAGGGAATAACGTTTTAGCTCGAGTAAGAATAGGGTCGAGTAGTGTACCAGCAGTATTAACCGGTAAGATAAGCAACTGGGCACTGCTATTTAAAATAGGGGCGTGCGTCAATTGTAAATTCGCCATAGTCAGCCCCTTTAAAAAAATTATGTATTCATTCTACTTTAGTCTGTCCGGCGTTTTCTGCTTCTAATTGTGCGATTTGTTGTTCAATCAGCGCAATTTGATCTTCCTTCATCTCAGTCAGCTTTTTATTCATTGCCAATTGCTCAGCCGCCAGTTTTTCTTGGGCAGCAAAGCGTTTGCGCTCATCTTCTAAGCGATCAATCTCTTCTTTGGCCAAGCTATCGGTTTTTGGTAAAGGGGCGTTTAAGATAGCAGCAGGCTTCGGCACTTGAATGGTCAAGTCAGTGCGCGTATCAGCATCGTCAGAATTTTGATCAATGACAGCATTTTCATTCTGTATAGCGTCATCATTATTGGCCTCGCTGAGGACGTTTTCTACTGGCATAGTAGCTTGCGTAGCTTCAGTTTGCTCAGAAATTGACGGTGAGCTGCTGCTGGTTTTATTATTCTTAGGCACAGATTGTGCCCAAACTAAATAGCCGATAGTAATAAATAGCAATACTAATATAATCGCCATCCAGATTTTACGACGTGATTTAGCGGCTTTCACTTTTGCACGTTTGCTTAATAAAGGATGCTGTTTTTTATTTTTCATACTACGGTCAATTTATGTCAAAGATATAAGTAGTCATACTATAGCAAACTCAAAATAAAAAGCCTATCTATTGCTAGATAGGCTTAAAATACTGTTAAATGATAAAGCACTTAAAAGCTTTTAGATATGACTATTATTTGTTTGCTTAAGTTTTAAACTTTACCGTACCACTGGTACCTGTAGACATCGCATCACGAGCGAGCTGGTCTTCAGCATGATTTTTGGCACTGATGGCATCAGGGTCAGGGCGATGCTCTGTATGACCACACTGGGTACATTCGATATACTCGTCTGGTGCAGGCGTGACAATATTGACTTGTACCACCGCATCCAGCGCCTGACATTTCGGACAGCGAACACCCGCTAAAAAACGCCGCTTTGGACGTGACGATTGATAACGCATTTAAATCACCTCGCGATTGCTTTGAGCATTGGCGGCATCGATATTTTTAACATCGCTAAAGCCACTGTGACGCAATAAGGCATCGATGCTGGCACTGCGACCACGGAAGTTTTCAAAGTTGGTCTTGGCGGGAAAACTACCACCAACCGACAAGATACTCTCGCGGAAAGCTTTACCAGTGACAGGGTTAAAAATACCCTCTTCTTCAAACTTACTAAAAGCGTCTGCAGAGAGCAGCTCCGCCCATTTATAAGAGTAATAACCTGCCGCATAGCCTCCCGCAAAGATATGGCTAAAACCATTGGCAAAGCGGTTATAGTCAGGCGTTTGCATGATGGCAATGTGGCTACGCACGGTATTTAGTGTTGCTAAGATACCGTTATAATCAAGCGCTGGCGTCTGTGCATGAATTAATAAATCAAAAAGTGCGAACTCGATTTGACGCAAGGTTTGCATGCCGCTTTGGAAGTTCTTCGCTGCCAATAATGCTGCGAGCTTATCTTTAGGCAGCGGCTCACCAGTCTCGACATGGCTACTAATCAGCGCAATCCCTTCGGCATCCCACGCCCAGTTTTCCATAAATTGGCTCGGCAGCTCGACCGCATCCCACTCGACACCATTGACGCCAGCGACATCGCCCACTGTTACTTGGGTTAAGAGATGATGTAGCCCATGACCAAACTCATGGAACAAGGTCAGCACTTCATCATGAGTCAATAAGCTCGGTTTGCCATCGAGGGCAGGCGTGAAGTTACCGACCATAAAGCAAACCGGTAGCTGTTGATGGTCTTGCTCATCATAAGTATAACGCGACTGAAAACCACTCATCCAAGCACCACCGCGCTTACCACTGCGGGCAAATAAGTCAAAATAAAAGCCACCAAGCAAGTTATCGTCAGCATCAAACAATTGGTAGAAGCTTACATCGTCGTGCCAGCGCGATACGGATGTGCTTTCACTGTCTATCTTATCACTATTTTGCTCTTGGACTTTGATACCGTATAAACGCTCAACGATGTCAAATAAGCCGTTAATGACTTTTGGTAATGGGAAGTATGGACGTATCTCTTCTTGCGATAAACTAAATTCGCTTTGTTTTACTTTTTCAGCGATATAGGCACTGTCCCATGGCTGCAAATCATCAATACCATAATCTCGTGCATATTTTTGTAATTGTGCTAAATCCTGCTTAGCGGTTGGGGTCGCTTGCGTGGCCAAATCGCGTAAGAAGGTTTCAACTTCCGTTACGCTATCTGCCATTTTGGTCAATAGCGAAACTTCTGCATAATTATCAAAACCTAATAGCTTGGCTTTTTGCTCACGTAATTGTAGGATTTGACCCATGATATCGGCGTTATTCAGCGATGCGCCTTTGCTATCGGTGTGCTCATCAAATTCAGAGGCGCGGGTGACATAAGCGCGATACAGCGTCTCACGCAGACTGCGATCGTCCGCATGAGTCATAATGGCAAGGTAAACAGGAATATTTAAACTTGCCACATAGTAAGGCGTCGGCAAAGTATCGATATCCGCTTGGGTGAGGGCACCGCTGGCAAGTTCGCGGGTTTTATATTGCTCACCTGCATCGGCCAATAGGCCCAGCCCACTGTCTGTCAAGCCCGCCAATTGCGCTGACTCTAATGGCAATGCATAGGCTTGCGTCGCGTCTAATATATGGTCTGAAAAGGTCGCCGACAGTGTTGACAGCTCACTTTGAATAGCTGCAAATTGTTCTTGCTCAGCTTTAGGTAGCGCCACGCCTGACATCTCAAAGCTTCTAAGCGCCAACTCAATAGCACGAGCGCGTGCAGGCTCAAGCGCGGCAAAGAACACCTTGTCATTCACAATGGCTTGGTAGCGGCTAAATAATGGCTGATGCTGCCCTACACGAGTGCCATAAGCAGACAGCTTAGGCAACAGCTCATGATGAACATGGCGAATCTCATCATTGCTCATCACGCTATTAAGATGTGACAAAATGCCCCAACTGCGATCCAAAGCCAGATTGATATGATCAAAGTTCATCACATCACTCAGAGCTTGCTCAGCAGTGATATCAGCCGCATTAGTATCATTTTGCGTCGTTGCTGACAGCGTATCCAAAAAGCCATTGGCATCATCAATAGCGCTCATGACTTGGCTTTGTAGTGCACTTGAAGAAACGTTGTCAAAATCGACAAGGTGTAAATCTGGAGAAAGGGTAGTCATAAAAGTATCCGGTATGAGTAATTAATAGATAAAGAGTATCAATGGTTGTTAATGTGAGGTTGTTCTTATATAGACAGTTTTATATGGGGTGAATTTTCTGACAATATCTATTGGTTGCAAATCGACTGATTCATCTTATAAAAATTATTTTATTCTATAAATTCTATCTAAAGGGTTATCTAAATGATGGGTATTATGCCGCGAGAATACAACCCGCTTCACTCATAATACATCATCCACAATACAATCAATGTTTACTTTGCTAGTAAACCTAGCGTTTAACTACAGATATCAAATCTCACATACAATATAGATTGCTCTGCTTACAAAGTGTCATCATTTGCTTTCAAATCAGCCCTATAGCACGTGAGATTAAGTTGGTAGCATCGTAGTGGTACTTCTTTCTAAAGAAGGATAAACCAAACCCTTAGCTAGAAAAAGATAAAAGTTGGATAAGAAATTTATAAAAAGAACTTGATCAAGGAATGCTGAGGTTCTGTATTAATTATTACCGTAAAACTCATTGAATTTTGATAATTCATATAAAAGTATTTCTACTCATAAGATCAATAACTAATAATAAAACAAGGAGCAATATTTATGAAAGCGACTCTCAAAAGTTTACGCGAAACCAAGGCTAATCCTGCGGTCAGTATTTTTGTTAAAACTCACCGCGAACATCCTGATAATGACAAAGATCCTATCGCCCTTAAAAACCAGTTAAAAGTTGTCGAAGAGCGTCTCACCAAAGAGTACGATAAGCGCACAGCAACGACTATTTTGGACAACATTCACGCCAAAACTAATGAGCTAAACCATAATTATAACCTTGATACTTTAGCGATATTTGCCAGTGTTGATGACGTACAAGTAATTCGTATGCCGATTGATACGACCGAACGCGTGGTCATTTCAAACAGATTTGCTACTCGTGATTTGGTTCGCGATATGGCAAGCGCGGTACATTACTATACAGTGGTACTGACCCGTGATAGTGCCCGCTTGATTGAAGCATCTAATGATCGCGTTGTTAGAGAGCTTGATAAAGATGATGACGTGCAAAACAATATGGAAAGTATTGCCTTTCCTATCGAGAATAACGGTCTGTATACAACCAGTGACGGTGGCTCTGACCGTTCTGCAAGTAACGAAAGCAGTCATTTAAAAGAGTTCTTTAACCAAGTGGATAAGAGCGTACAAGAGCTGTGGGGCGAGCATAAAATGCCTCTCGTCATCGTCGGTGACGCAAAAAATATCGGCTATTATAAAGAAGTATGTGACCGTCCAGAAAACATCATTGCCACGGTATCAAACGCCACCAATCTAGAAGATGGTAGCGCCCAGCATATCGTCGATTGTGTACAAGAGGCGGTAGAAGAGTACCGTACTTCATTACACCAAGCGGCCATGGGTGAAATTGATAAAGCTCGCGGTGCCAATATGTTGCAGACTGACTTACAAGAAGTCTATCGCAGCGCCTTCCAAGGAGCGGGCGAGACCCTCTATGTGCGCCGTGGTTATATACAATCTGCCAAGATTGACGAAAAAGCACAGACTTTAAGCATCGCTAATGATGCTGCTGCAGAAGGTGTCACAGATGATGCGATTGGTGAAATCATTGAGCACGTGATTCACAATGGCGGTGAGGCTGTGTTTATGCCGCAAGACATCATGGGCGAAGACCAACCGATTGCTCTGGTGACCCGTTACTAATTTTAGTCATATTGGCTGCTAATGACATGTACTTATGAATTAGCCATTGGTAACGTATCGGTATAAGATGAGAGCATTGGTTCGATACGAATCAATGCTTTTTTGACTGAATGGCTATCAGGTCTTATGGTTAGTAATTTCAATCATCAAGCTGTACTTGCCTGCTGTTGGCTATGATTCTAAATTAAACCACTATAAATTAAACGGTGAGTAAACGCCCTTTTAAAGTTACTGTCATTTTAACGTCATCCACTTTAAACATGACTCCCATTTTTTACACGACGACTGATACATTTATGACTAATACAAGCTCTTTTGTTCTAACCAGCTATAACATTCATAAAGGCATGTCGCCTATGAATCGGCAAGTAAAAATGCAAGGTATTGCCCATGCGCTTGAGGGTATAGGCTCGGACGTTCTGTGTTTGCAAGAGGTACAAGGTCAGAATCTTAAGCGCAATATGCAATACAACGAATATCCTGATCAATCACAGCATGAATGGTTTGGCGAATATCTACAGCTGCAAAACAGTTATGGTAAAAACTCAGAATATGAAAACGGTCATCATGGTAATGCCGTGCTCAGCCGCTTTCCGTTAGATCCAAAACATAACGTCAATATTACGGTAAATAAATTGGAGCAGCGTGGGGTCTTACATTGTGAGGTGCAGCCAGTAGGTTGGGAGAGACCGGTCGTAGTATTGTGCGCGCACTTAAATTTGTTTGAGCGGGATCGTCTTAAGCAGTATGAGGCCATTGCCAATTATGTGCGCAATGAGATTGCCCCTGATCAACCGCTGATCTTAGCGGGTGACTTTAACGATTGGAAAAAACTGTCTTGTGATAAGCTGGCGTCCAGTCTCGGCATGACCGAAGCTTTCAAGCATTGTCATGGCAAGCTGTCACCTACCTTTCCAGCTAAGCTACCGGTGCTCAGCTTAGATCGTATCTATGTGCGTAATTTAAGGGTTAAAGATGCATGGGTGCACACTGGCAAACCGTGGTCAACGCTGTCCGATCACTTGCCCATCAGTGCAGAGCTGGTGTTGCCATAAGCAGAGAATTCACTAAAAATAAAACAATAGCAGCATACAAGGATGATAAACCATGTCTAATACTCAAATACCAACCACTCAACATGCGGTACTCATTCGTGAGTTTGGTGAACCTGACGTTATGAACTATGAGGACGGTGTCGCCATTCCAGCTTTGGCGGATGAGCAAGTCTTGGTAAAAGTTGCCTACGCCGGCATCAATCCTGTTGACTATAAAACCCGTCAAGGTAAAGGTTGGGGCGCTGATAATATTCAAAAAGATAAGTTTGATCATGATCAGCCAGCGATTTTAGGTTTTGATGTAGCCGGCACTATCGTCAAAAGCAATAACGAGCAGTTTGCCGTTGGTGATAAAGTTGCCGCTCTGACTTTTGATGGGGGTTGCTATGCAGAGTACGTAGCAGTCGATGGCAAGTTGCTAGCCAAAGTGCCAGAGGGCGTCACATTAGAACAGGCAGGTGCACTCCCTTGTGTCGGTCAAACGGCGCTACAATTTGTTGAGTTCGCTGATATCAAAAAAGGCGAGCATGTGGTCATGAATGCGCCCGCTGGTGGGGTTGGTCAGCTGGTCATTCAGTTATTAATGGACAAGGTCGACGAGGACAATATTAACGTCACCGTCATCTGCTCAGCAGAAAAGTATACCAAGCTTGATACTTTGATAGATAAAAGCAAGCTGACCGGCTGGATTGACTATACCAAAGAAGAGGCATTTCCTGATTTGCAAGCCGATGTATTGCTAGACTTGGTCGGCGGGGATGCTGGGGTACGCGCACTCGATGTACTCAAATCTGGTGCACGCGTCAATGTGTTACCAACGATTTGGGTTGATAAGCTCGTCGATGCTGGCAGTCAAAAAAGCCTAAACGTGGCAGGTTATAAAGCCCAGCGTAGTGGGCAGGATATGGCGAGAGTGTTAGAACAATTGGCGACTGGCAAGCTTAAATTACATATTCAGCAGACCTATTCGCTCTCTGAGGTCGTTGCCGCGCATACTGAGCTACAAAAAGGCGATACCTTTGGCAAGATAGTTTTAAAAGTAGACTAATCTGGCAGCATCTGTCGAAACGTGAGACTAATGCGTCCAGTGTTGACAGTTTTAGTCTTGGTGATAGTGTGTTTCCAGTAGGTCTGAGTATCGCCATGCATGACGATAAGCTGACCAGACTCAAGGTAAAGCTCGACTTTATCTTGAGTTTTTTTATGTTTAAAAACAAATTTGCGCGTGGCACCGAGCGATAAGGCAGCGATAATAGGTTGATAGCCCAATTCTTTTTCGTCATCAGCATGATAGCCCATACCGTCACTACCTGAGGGGTAATAATTCAATAGGCAAGAATTAAAATTAGCGGTAATCCCAATATTTGCTAGCTGTTGCTCAACATGTTGTTTCACGTGAAACACGGTTTCTGACCATGGAATGCTTTGACGGGCATGTCCTGAGTAATGATAGCTGCTGCTATCTCCACCCATCCAAACGATTTGGCGCGTGGTGACGTGGGTCTTACCAAACAACGTGACAATGTCAGCCTGCCAAGGCAGTTCACTCAATAATATGTCATAAAGCTCATGGCTATTATCAATGACGATACCCAAGTCATTCGCCCGACCATCATAGGGTAGTATATTGTCAGTGGGACTAGGGGTAAATAAATCAGTCATAAGCTCAAAACTTAACGATTAAAATTCTGTAAGATAACAGTGGCGCATTGTTCCGGTGCTTCTATAGGTAATAAATGTCCGTTCTCAGGCATGATGTTAAGCTGGTCAGTGGGTACAAATTTTCGCCAATTATCGCGGACTTTATCATTGATAAAGATAGTGGGCTTACCGATGATGAGTTGGTAAGGCACTTTGGTTTTCGCCAGCTTCTTTAATGCACCGTCGATATAAGGGATGCCAAAATAATTCGCTATCTCTTGCTCGGGAGTGAAGATAAATGCATAACGGCCATCGTTTTGCTGTACTAAGCTTTGCTCGGCAAAGAGGTATAAGTGCTCATCAGAGATGCGTCGATAAGCGCTTTTTTCTCGTAGGCTGTCATAAAATTCATCAATATTTGCCCAAAATTTTTGCTTAGTTAACGCGCTTTTAAAAGGTTGACGCTTAAGCTTAACGCGGCGAGGTATCAGCTTATAGAGCAGCGCCTGTGATTTGGTAAAAGTGACGGGCTCTATCAAGTACAACGCAGAGAATAGATCAGGACGTTTGGCCGCTGCCATAGCCGTCGCAGTAGCGCCCTGCGAATGACCTATGCCCACAACAGGACTATCTTGCGTTTGCTCTAAAAATTTAATAAGCAGATCAGCATCTTGCTCACGGGTTAGTACCCGAGCTTTTGGCTTGTCATACCAATAGCCACGCATCGCTAGCGCGCTGATATCAAAACCAGCAGCCAGCTCGGTCAATAAGGGCTGATAATTACCGACCGTAAAACCATTACCGCCATAGAAATGCGCTTTGGCTCGTTTATCATTATCATGGGTCGATTCAGCCAATGAGTGTAAATCGTAGTAACGGGCGCGTTTTTTATTTAGCGTGATACTTTTAGCAAATTGTTCCATAACACTCGTACTTCCCTGTATGACCATTTTTCAATTTTAAGTTTAGTTTTCAAGCTACAGTTTATTGTGAGATTTAAGGTGGTACCAATTTTAGCTCTCTTCTCCTAAGAAACCACCGCTTTGACGCTGCCAAAGCCCCGCATAGACGCCATCCAATGCCAGTAGCTCTTCGTGACTGCCTTGCTCAATGATTTGACCTTTATCCATGACTACCAGTCTGTCAAGCGCGGCAATCGTAGAGAGACGATGAGCAATGGCAATCACCGTTTTGCCCGTCATGATATCGTTCAAGCTTTCGGTAATGGCAAACTCAATCTCAGAGTCTAGCGCACTGGTCGCCTCATCCAAGAGTAGGATCGGCGCATTTTTTAGCATAACACGTGAGATGGCAATACGCTGGCGCTGACCGCCAGAGAGTTTGACGCCCCGTTCACCAACTTGCGTATCCAAACCCGTATTGCCTTTATCGTCATACAAATCTTTGATAAATTCCCATGCTTGTGCTTGCTTAGTGGCACGGATGATTTCTGCATCGCTGGCATCAGGGCGACCATAAGCGATGTTTTCACGAACGGTGCGATGGAGCAATGAGGTATCTTGCGTCACCATACCGATCTGTTGACGCAGAGACTCTTGAGTGACTTCATCAATCGCTTGTCCATCGATGTAGATTTTACCTTTATCAACGTCAAAGAAGCGCAATAATAAATTCACTAAGGTTGATTTACCCGCACCTGAGCGACCAACCAAACCAATCTTTTCACCCGGTTTGATGTCTAGATAGAAATTATCGAGCAGTTTGATTTGTGAAGGAGCAAGCGCCGTTCCGGCAGTATTCACTTCATCAATGCGCTCGCCTTCGTTATCACCATTTTCACTTTCATAACTAAAGTCAACATGGTCAAAGACAATGTGACCATCAGTCACTTTTAGCTCAGGTGCATTTGAAACATCCACAATCGTTTGCGGTGCTGACAAAGTACGCATACCGTCTTGGGCAGTACCAATGCTTTCAAACAGGCTAGCAGTTTGCCACATAATCCACTGCGTCAACCCATTGAGTCGTAATGCCATCGCCGTTGCTGCGGCAATAGCACCGACGCCAATATCGCCTTGCTGCCATAAATAAAGACCAATCCCAGCCGTACTACTTACTAAAATGACACTGATCAGATGGGTGGATATCTCTAAATAACTGACCCAGCGCATCTGCGCATGAACCGTACCTAAAAACTGACCCATGGCGTTTTTGGCATAGCCCAGCTCACGGCGCGAATGGCTGAACAGCTTTACCGTCATGATATTGGCGTAAGCATCAGTGATACGGCCAACCATCAATGCGCGGGCATCAGCCTGTATGATAGAGGTCCGTTTAAGCTTGGGAATAAAGAAACGTAAGGTAAAGCCAACCAGTACGAACCAGATAACAAAAGGTATGAGCAATAAGCTGTCTAAATTGAATAAGATAACCCCAGTCGTAATAAAGTAGACAATGACATACATAAACATGTCAGTGACTGTCATCACCGTATCGCGTACGGCCAGCGCCGTTTGCATTACCTTGGCTGACACACGACCAGAGAATTCATCTTGATAAAACTGCATTGACTGCCCAAGCATGTGCTGATGAAAACGCCAGCGCATCTGCATCGGGAACACACCTTGAATCGACTGAAAATGAATGAACGACGATAAGGCAATCCAAAACGGGCTCAGGAGCATGACCGCTAGCATCAAAAGGAGCGTATCGCCTTTTTCAGTCCATAGTGTTTGCGGTGTATACACCCCTAACCAGTCAACAATGTTGCCAATCCATGCAAACAGCATCGCCTCATAGATACCGATACCTGCGGACAAAATCATAAAGAATAGCAGCCAGATACGTAAGCCTTTGGTACATGCCCACAAAAACTTCATCAGCCCTTCGCGAGGTGAGGGCAATGGCATAGGCGTATCAGGAAAGGCCGGTAGACGGTTTTCAAAAAATCGAAATAGAGCATTCATAGGCAAGGGAAGAGCGTCAATAGCAATACGCTAAGACAGATACCGGTAGGCATTATCTTAAACGTGTATTTGAGTGAATGGGAAATGCTGCTATTTTAACAAAACTTCGTAATCACGCCTGCATGCTAATTGTAAATTGACAATCAGTGGCTGTACTCGTTTATTACTGATTGGCTCAACTCTCATAAATACATTGCTGTATAAAAAATATTTTGTTACATTCTAGTGCTTATTTTCTATTTGGCTGTCATTCATCTCATTTTTATCTCCATTTTAAAAATGAGGACACGCCTTGGATAAATAATAAACACATAAAACTGCGACTTAAAAGGTAGACGTTCATGCTGTATTTAACCATCGCGGTACTATGCAGTGTCGCCGTTTCAGTACTCTTGAAAACATTACGTCAACGAGATATCGATATTCGCCAGACTATCGTCGCTGGTTATCCAGTGGCTTTTTTATTGACATGGTTTTTATTGAAGCCAGACATCAGCGGACTTAGTCTGTTAGGAAGCGCGTGGGGGATTATCATAGCGCTTGGCGTGCTACTGCCTGCGGTGTTTATCATTCTTGGGCGCGCGATTGCTGCGGTTGGTATGGTGGCAACCGATGCCGCTCAGCGTTTATCATTGATTATTCCTATCGTTGCTGCCTTTTTATTATTCGGTGAGGTACTGACAGGTACGCGTATATTTGGTTTGGTATTAGGCTTTTTGGCACTAGGTGCTTTGGTGTATCGTCCTCAAGCGGGCGGCATAACTAAACAAGCTCGCCAAACGCCGCTTTGGTTACTTGGCGTCTGGGCAGGCTACGGCATTATCGATATTCTATTCAAGCAAGTGGCCAAGCAAGGGTCTGCCTTTCCACTGACGTTATTTGTCAGTTTTGGGCTGGCAGGGCTGTTACTGTTTATTTATTTGCTGATCACGCGGGTGCGCTGGCAGGGCAATGCACTCATGGCAGGAGTACTGCTGGGTGCGCTGAATATGGGTAATATTTACGCTTATGTACGGGCACATCAAGTATTGTCTGAGTCACCAAGCATTGTGTTTACTGGTATGAATGTGGGTGTCATCGCAGTGGCAACTATGATAGGTGTTGGCGTATTTAAAGAGCGGCTCAATCGCATTAATATAATAGGGCTATTATTGGCGGTTGGTTGTGTGGCAGTACTGTTTTTAGCATAACCGTTTAGCCTAAATTCATCCATATCGTTGCGATTTATAAAATTGTTAACTTATCAGATATAGGCATGCCGGGCATCCTATGATAAGGTTATCTAAAAATAGTAAGACTGATATAAGCTGACAAAAAGCGCTTTGCTTTGAGACATTTGACCTCAACGAATAAAAATAGGATGCACGCCCAATGGAATACGAAAAGCAATTACAACGCATAAAAAATGGTTCAGGCTTCATCGCGGCGCTTGACCAAAGTGGAGGCAGTACGCCAAAAGCACTCGAAAATTATGGCGTGAGCAGCGACGATTATGACAATGATGACACCATGTTCGATCTCGTACATGAGATGCGAGCCCGTATCATCACTTGTGAAACCTTTGATAGCGAGCGCGTGCTTGGGGCAATTCTATTCGAAGATACCATGGAGCGTGAGGTTGAGGGTAAGTCGACGGCCAACTATCTGTGGGAAGACAAAAACATCGTACCGTTCCTTAAGGTTGATAAAGGTCTGGCTGAGCAAATGAATGGTGTGCAAGTCATGCGCCCGATACCTGATTTAGATGCACTATTGGACAAGGCCAAAAACTATCCGGTATTTGGTACTAAGATGCGCTCAGTGATTTATGAGCCCAATGTCGATGGTATCGAGCTGGTCGTACAGCAGCAGTTTGATGTGGCCAAGCAGATTCTTTCAAAAGGCTTCATGCCTATTGTCGAGCCAGAAGTGAATATTGACAGCGCTAAAAAACATGACTGTGAGCTGATACTTAAAACCAGTCTTTTGCACAATCTTGATTTTTTAGACGATGGTCATCAAGTAATGCTGAAACTGACCTTGCCAGAGAAAGAAGGCTTTTACCAAGAGCTGGTTGATCACCCAAAAGTGCTAAAAGTTGTGGCATTGTCGGGCGGTTACAGCCGTAGTGCTGCGTGTGCTAAGCTTAAGCAAAACCCAGGTATGATTGCCAGTTTCTCCCGTGCCTTTACTGAAGGGTTGAGTAAGCAGCAAAGTGATGAAGCATTTTCTGAAACGATTAATAACTCAATCGAAGAAATCTATGAGGCGTCGAAGGTTTAAAGCCTTCAACCTTTATAATTGATTTTGAATCCCAGCTGACTTTAGGTTTGCTGGGATTTTTTTAATGGCATTCACAGTAGATATTTATTAAACTTGTGTTTGTTTTCATGGTTTTTGGAGAGGTTGTGTTTCGCTTTATTACTTTAGGATTGTTTTTATTAAGTTGGAGTGTTTCTAGTCAATCTATGGAGCCTGTAGGCTATTCAGGTACTTGGGCAAGCGCTGCTTATTTTAATAATGCCATCGATGTTATATCAGAGACAGTTAATATCGATATTACAGATGATGCTAATAATGCTGGTTATACAGTGAGCTATAAGCTGTATAACAATCGTGAAGGGCTTCAATTCCCATTGGTTTTTGAAGTATTCGATGAATTTGGACAAAGTAATGAGTTCGAAATTACTGTCGATGGTCAATCAGTGCCTGTCGTAACGGTTACTGAAGATAATAACGGGCTTGAGACATCTGATTTCTATATGCCAACCAATACTGGTTTAGAGCAATTCAGAGCAGATTCAAAGTATATCAACCTGGATTTGTCGTCAGGGTTGCATACTATTACAGCTACTTATGACGTCCAGCCGCATTATTATGGCAGTGATTGGACTGGGATAAGCACTTACTCTTATTCGTTAGTGCCGATGAATGAGAGCGTCAGTGATGATAAGCAGTTTAAAGGGTCATTTATTAAGCTAAATTTCAATGGTGGTTTAGACTATATCAGTATGGATATCGATGGCACGAAGAATACTTTACCTTCTAATAACCAATGGCATTTCAACGATAATCTTGCGAAAGAGATTGATTTTATTATTCAAGCACCTCTGAATCCTGTGGCAAAAGTTTTGACGGCTGTTTCGCCATTCATAACTATAAGTTTCGCGCTATTTGTATTGGGTGGACTGCATTTACGTATGATGAAACGTAGACAGCAAGCCCAGCCCGAAACCCTTTGGACAGTCATGCTGGTGGGTGGTTTTCTAGTGCCTCTGCTTAGCCTGATAATTTATTACCTCTATCTACTGGTGACAGATATGATCATTGGTCAAGGCGCAACAGGAGAAAGTCGCGATTTGTTCTTTATATGGGTTTTGCCGTTAGGCTATATAGTAATAACACCTATTTATTTGATAATTAGTTTTGTGGTTTTTATGATGGTTAAACAGACGGTTACTAAAACAGTAAAGTAATTATAGTTGAAGGCTGTAAATAGCTTTGTGATTCGCGAACAGCTAGCTGACGAGCCATTTGAGAGAATATTAATGCGTAGGACCATTTTAGGATTGCTTTTATTAAGCCACAGTATGTTTAGCTATGCCAATATGGCGTCTCCCATTATCGACGGTACTAATGCCAGTACGGCATATTCAAGCAAAGATATCGATATATTGTCTGAAAACATAGATATCAATATTGCTGAAGGTTTTAATCAAGCTGACTATGATGTCACTTACGAAATTTATAGCGCTAAAAAAGGCGATCGAATACCTTTGGTTTTTGAGGTGTTCGATAGCATAGGTAATGATGCAGACAAAAGCTTTATAGTCGAAGTCGATGGGCAAGCGGTACCAGTACTTATCAATTATGATTATAAAAGTCATTCAAAATCATTGCCCGCTTATCATGATCCAGAAACGGATACGGCCGTACAGTTCCATAATGACGCTAAATACTTTGAGATAAACTTAAGCGAAGGCAATCATGTCATTAATGTTAAATATTCTGCCTATCCTACAGTAAACCGTAGTGATTGGACCAATCAATATATCTATAGCTATTCATTAAAACCTGCCAAAACTTGGAAAAGCTTTGGTGACCTGACCGTTACTCTAAAGATTGCTGATGAATCGAAATACTTGAAGACTAATCTTGGCGAACCTTTAAGTGGGATGATAAAAGCAGATTCGAAGTGGGTCTTTGATCATCTGCCTCAAGATGTTCTTGAGATATCTTATCAACCACAACCAATGCCTCTAGCACAGTGGTTAATTAATTTAGACTCATTAATACTTCTGTTGTTTTTAATATGTTTGTTAGGGGGTGCTCACTATGGACTTATGTATTGGAGCCGGAAGAAAAGTCTTAAAATAGCATGGATGGTCACATGGTTAGGGATTCTGATAGTTCCATTTATCGTATTGATGATAGTTTTCTATAAGATTTATCTTATAGATTGGTTACTGGGCGAGCATGCCAGCAGGTATCATGGTTATACTATTTTTATTATTATCTTTGGCTATCCACTGATTTTGCTTGTTTATTTAATCATTATGAAGTTATGCGATTCTTATTTGAAACGGGTTTTTTTACAACCCTCACAAGTAAGTACCTAAAAAGCTTGAACCCAGTGGATGGATTCAAGCTTTTTAAGTTAGCCAGTTTTCAGTAAGTAAAGCACTACACCTCTTTAATAACATGACCTACATTGATTGAATCATCCGATTTCGGAGTTGATTTTTTATTAGCGGCATCTTTATCCAGTCCTGCTGCATAATCCCGCACGTTTTGAGTGATTTTCATCGAGCAAAATTTAGGTCCACACATCGAGCAAAAGTGCGCCGTCTTATGCGCGTCTTTAGGCAAGGTTTCATCATGGAACTCACGGGCGGTATCTGGGTCGAGCGCCAGATTGAACTGGTCGTCCCAGCGGAATTCAAATCGTGCTTTAGATAACGCATTATCACGTGCCTGCGCACCGGGATGACCTTTAGCCAAATCAGCCGCGTGGGCTGCGATTTTATAGGTGATGATACCGTCTTTAACATCTTTTTTATTAGGCAGACCTAAATGCTCTTTTGGCGTCACATAGCACAGCATTGCGGTGCCAAACCAGCCGATCATAGCAGCACCAATGGCGCTCGTGATATGGTCATAACCGGGTGCGATATCAGTAGTTAGAGGTCCTAGTGTATAAAATGGCGCGTCGGCACAAACCTCAAGCTGCAAATCCATATTTTCTTTAATACGGTTCATTGCTACGTGACCGGGACCTTCAATCATGACCTGTACGTCATGCTTCCAAGCCACTTGGGTCAACTCGCCAAGGGTACGCAGCTCACCAAATTGCGCCTCGTCATTGGCATCTTGCAAACAGCCTGGACGTAAGCCATCGCCTAGACTAAACGCCACATCGTACTGCTTCATGATTTCACATATATCTTCAAAATGAGTATATAAAAAGCTCTCTTTATTATGAAACATGCACCACTGCGCCATGATAGATCCGCCACGCGAGACGATGCCCGTTAAGCGTCCAGCAGTTAGCGGCACATACCGCAGCAGTACACCGGCGTGAATTGTAAAGTAATCGACACCTTGTTCGGCTTGCTCAATCAAGGTATCACGAAAGATTTCCCACGTTAAATCTTCTGCCACGCCATCGACTTTTTCGAGTGCTTGATAAATAGGGACGGTACCAATCGGCACGGGCGAGTTACGAATCAGCCATTCGCGGGTTTCGTGAATATGATTGCCCGTAGATAAATCCATTATGTTGTCTGCACCCCAGCGCGTCGCCCACGTCATTTTTGACACTTCTTCGTCGATAGATGAGCCGAGCGCTGAGTTACCGATATTGGCATTAATTTTCACCAAGAAGTTACGGCCGATAATCATTGGCTCGGACTCAGGGTGATTGATGTTGTTGGGGATAATGGCGCGGCCAGCGGCTACTTCGCTGCGCACAAATTCAGGGGTAATAATAGTTGGCGTGTTGGCACCAAAGTTCTCGCCATCATGTTGGCGCATATCGGTCAGTTCGTGCTGCTTTTGCGTTTCACGAATGGCGATGTATTCCATTTCAGGCGTAATAATGCCGCGACGGGCATAGTACATTTGCGTGACGTTCTTTCCTGCTAATGCACGGCGTGGTTTGTCGATATGGGCGAATCTAAGATTGGCGGTACTGATATTGCGGGCGCGCGCCAGTCCGTAAGAGCTCGACAATCCGTCCAATTGTTCGGTATCACCGCGCTCAGCAATCCAGCCTTCGCGTAGCTTTGGTAAGCCTTTCGTTAAATCGATCTCGACATTAGGATCGGTGTAAACGCCAGAAGTGTCATAAACATAAAAAGGTGGGTTTTGTTCCCAATCGGTTTCAGGCACGCCTTGTATCGGAGTAGGGTCAAGGGTGATTTCGCGCATCGGTACTTGAATGTCAGGACGTGAGCCCTCGATATAGACTTTTCTAGAAGCGGGAAGGACACGGTGTAGGTCGCGCGCGTCTTCTTCAAAGCGGTCATCATTGGCGGTACGGTGAGCAGGGGTTTTGAGGGCATCGGCTTTTTTATCCGCTTTACTGTCAGTTGTTTGACTAGCATTGGCAGTAAGAGGGGCGTCAGTAGCTGGGATGTGGGTTTGGGCTGTTTGTAAATCTGAAGTAGTCATATGCTGTCCTAGCGTGTTGGTTTTTGAATAAAAGCAACACCGCCAGTAGCTGCGGGGATTGGCCTATATGATACGGACAAATTCAATCGTAAAACAAACCTGCTAGCGCTATCAAACCTAAACGTAGTCAGTGATCTTTAGCTGATTGATGGACGCGACTGATTATTAAAGCGCTATATCCGCATAACAATGCTAGTAGATAGTGGCGATAATAAAAAGGCATTTCTGCGCGCCCTTTGTACTTATATAACATAGGCTTAAGACTTCCCTGCGTCGGTACTAACCGCATCAGGTTCGGCGGGTGATCTCTCAGCGAATGTATCAAAAGGCTTATGAAATAAGCTCGTAATACACCGCACCCCGAGTCTGTCAGTGTTGTAAATCAGCCTTCATATTAACAAAATTCTCTACCAACGGCTAATAGTATTTGGATACAAATATTCTGTGTCAAACACAAGGTTTCATATTTTCGTGAATAATTTTTTGAGTGTTGATAGATGAGGGTGCTTAGTACTATTAGGCTGTAGGCAAATCGCTGTTGGACTGTAGACAAATTATTCAAATATTATGTAAAGCGAATGAAGGATTCTAGAAGTTGTCATTAAACTGTCATAAAGATTTGGCAAGATAACACGCATATCACAAGCAATGCTTTTTTATACCGTTGTTAAACTTCAGGAGTCCTACATGCGTTATTCGTTATTAGCAGTGGCCGTCAGTTGTACATTAATGCTTACGGCGTGTAATAAGTCAACAGATACGGCGGAGCCAACTGCTGATACTAGCAGTAGCGCTGTGACAACAGCTGAAACAACCTCTCAGACAGCATCTTCTGCTACGTCAGATTTTAAATCTGCTGAAAATATCGCTATGAATATTACAGGTGCAGGAGCGTCGTTCCCGCAGCCTATCTATGCGAAATGGTCATATGATTACAATGCTGCGACCGGTGGCCAAGTCAACTATCAGTCGATTGGCTCATCTGGTGGTATCAAACAAATTCAGTCAAAAACAGTAGACTTTGGTGCTTCTGATGCCCCAATGACGCCTGAAGAGTTAGACGAAGCAGGTCTGATTCAGTTCCCAACAGTCATCGGTGGTGTTGTACCAATCGTCAACATTGATGGCGTTGAGCCTGGTGCACTGAAGCTAGACGGTACGACTTTAGCTGATATCTATTTGGGTAAGATTAGCAACTGGAATGACCCTGCGATTAAGGCGATGAACCCAGATTTGACCTTGCCAGATGCCCCAATCACAACAGTATTCCGCTCAGATGGTTCAGGTACGACGTTTAACTTTACCGATTATCTCGCCAAGGTATCACCAGATTGGAAAGACAGCGTTGGTGTTGATAAAACGGTCAAGTGGCCAACCTCTGCGACTGGTGCAGGCGGTAAAGGTAACGAAGGCGTTTCAAGCTACGTAAACCGCATGAAAAACTCTATCGGTTATGTTGAGTATGCTTACGCTAAGCAAAATAAAATGTCACATACTGCACTGAAAAACGCAGCTGGTAACATCGTACAGCCATCTGCTGAGACGTTTGCTGCAGCAGGTGATATCGACTGGTCACAACAAGAAGGCTTTTATAAAGTCATCACCAACTCTGAAACTGACCAAGCATGGCCTATCGCTGCTGCGACCTTTATCTTGGTACATAAGCAACCAGAAAATCCTCAGCAAGTCGCTGGCGTATTGAACTTCTTTGACTGGGCTTATACTCAAGGTGATGACAGCGCCATGGAACTAGACTACGTACCATTCTCTGACACGGCAGTAGCCTTGTTCAAAGAGAAGTGGAACGAAGTGAAAGGTAGTGATGGACAGCCTGTCTACAAGCCAGCTCAGTAATTTGTTTCTGCTAAATACTATTTAGCAACCGACAAGTTATCCTCTCGAATAACTATTCTCCGGTAGTTGTTTGAGAGGTTTTAACACAGCAAATTTGATGAATACATCTTGATAGATATGTTTACTCATACCGTTTAAGTTTGTTGTGTTAAAACCTGAGATACATCTTTTTAATATTTCGATTCATCCCATTCAATGCTGAGACACTTATGACAGACTTAAGGTCCCAACTGGCTAAACAAAAACGTTACGACGCTTTATTTGTTAACTCTACCAAAGCGTTTGCCATACTCGTCCTTCTATCTCTAGGGGGCATTTTGGTGTCTCTAATTGTTGGAGCATGGCCGAGTATTCAAGAGTTTGGTTTGGGGTTTTATACCAGTAATAATTGGGACACGGTTACCAATGAGTACGGGGCATTAGCGCCTATTTACGGTACCTTAGTCACGTCATTTATCGCCATTGTTATCGCGGTTCCAGTCAGTTTCGGTATTGCGATATTTTTAACCGAAATGTGCCCTAAGTTCCTAAAAAAACCACTTGGCATCGCCATTGAGTTGTTGGCTGGTATCCCATCTATCATTTATGGTATGTGGGGATTGTTCGTATTTGCGCCATTCTTTGGTGATCACATTCAGCCATGGTTCATTGAGCACGTCGGGCCTTTGCCTATTGTCGGTAAGCTGTTTGCAGGTGCGCCTATGGGACTGGGTATGTTTACCGCCTCCCTAGTACTTGCCATTATGATCATACCGTTCATCGCTGCCACCATGCGCGATGTCTTTTCTGTCGTACCAGATTTACTGAAAGAGTCAGCATATGGCATGGGCGCGACGACTTGGGAAGTCATGTTCAAGATTATCTTGCCTTATACCAAAGCTGGTGTCGTTGGTGGTGTGATTTTGGGTCTTGGTCGTGCATTGGGTGAGACGATGGCAGTTACTTTCTTGATTGGTAATGCGTTTAATATCAGTCCAAGCCTATTCACGTCTGGTGTGACGATTACATCGGCCTTGGCCAATGAGTTTGCTGAAGCGTCTAGTGAGCTACATCTTGCGTCTTTACTACATCTAGGCTTAATCTTATTTGTCATCACCTTCATTGTGCTGTCTTTAGCAAAACTGATGCTCATGCGCATGGATCACAAAGCAGGTAATCGATAGGTCTGTTACCGATTTATTGAACCTTGATAGATATTGATAAAAGATATGGGAAATAAATATTATGCCTGCTAACAATGCGATCAATGCACCACTGCCTACTAAGCCAAACGGCGCTACCCGCTACAATCAAAGCCTGTATAACAAGCGTCGTTTGACCAACAAGTTAGGTCTAGGCTTTGCTATGTCAGCGATGATTTTTGGCCTCTTTTGGTTATCATGGATTTTGGTGACTTTGTTTGTTGAAGGCTTCCAAGGCATGGTGCAGTTGCCAATCTTTACCGCTGATACGCCGCCACCGATGAGTGCGGGTGGCTTACGCAATGCTATCGTTGGTTCGGTCATGTTGGCGTTTTCAGGCTTGTTTATCGGTGCACCTATTGGTCTTATGACAGGTATTTACTTATCTGAGTTTTCTAAAGGCAGTATGCTGGGCAAGGTCACTCGCTTTTTAAATGATATTCTATTGTCAGCGCCATCGATTGTCATCGGTCTATTTATCTATGCGCTGATGGTAAAAGGTCAAAGTTTCTCTGGTTGGGCGGGCGCGTTGGCATTGGCGCTGATTGTTATTCCAGTGGTCGTGCGTACGACAGAAAACATGCTGAACTTGGTACCGAATAGTCTACGCGAAGCAGCTTATGCGCTAGGGACTCCTAAATGGAAACTGGTCACTCAGGTAACTGTAAAAGCTGCGCGAGCGGGACTGACCACAGGTGTGCTACTGGCCTTTGCTCGAATCACTGGTGAGACAGCGCCGTTACTATTTACCGCACTTAACAATCAATACTTCAGTACAGATATGGGTCAGCCTATTGCTAACTTACCCAATACCATTTACCAGTTTGCGATGAGTCCTTATGACAACTGGCATACATTGGCTTGGTCGGCGGCCTTACTGATTACCTTGTCGGTATTGATATTGAATGTTTTGGCACGGTTTATTGGCAATCGGGGTCACAGTAAATAACAGCTACCAAAAAATCAGGCCTCGTCGGTTTTTACTTAAATTTATATCAAGTCAGGTTGGATACTATTATGAATGATGTCATCAATAAAGCGCCTAAAAAAACGGCGGTTAAAAAGTCTCATATCACTGAAGACAATCTATTAACCAACCCTTTATCGACCAGTGCACAAATGGCTCAGCCAAATGTGGCAAGCTTTAATAAGCAAACCCTGCATGATATTCCGCAGAATATGCCGCCAGCAAAGCTAGAAGTTCGAGATTTAAGTTTTTATTATGGGGATTTTAAAGCCCTTAAAAACATCGACATCGATATTCCGGATAAAAAGGTGACGGCGTTTATTGGGCCTTCAGGGTGTGGTAAATCAACGCTGCTGCGTACTTTTAACCGTATGTATGATTTGTATCCGGGCATGCACGCAGAAGGCAGTATCAACCTTGATGGCAAAAATATCTTAGGTAAAGACGTCGATGTTAACCTGCTACGCGCGCAGGTCGGTATGGTCTTTCAAAAGCCAACGCCATTCCCAATGTCGATATACGATAACGTCGCCTTTGGTGTGCGACTTTATGAAAAGTTAAGCAAAGCTGAGCTGGATAATCGCGTGGAATGGGCGCTAAAAAAATCGGCATTGTGGCCAGAAGTAAAAGACAAGCTAAAAGCGTCAGGCTTGTCTTTATCAGGCGGACAGCAGCAACGACTGTGTATCGCCCGTAGTGTTGCTACCAAGCCTGAAGTGCTGTTGCTTGATGAGCCAACCTCTGCATTGGATCCTATCTCAACGGGTGCAATCGAAGACCTGATTGAAGATTTAAAAAACGACTACACCATCGCTATCGTCACGCATAACATGCAGCAAGCGGCAAGGGTATCGGACTATACGGTCTATATGTATTTGGGCGATATGATTGAGATGGGCGAGACGGATCAGATATTTACCAAACCGGCGCAAAAAGCCACAGAAGATTATATTACCGGTCGTTATGGCTAAGCGCATTGATGATTAAGGTGGGCGACGCTTAGAGTCAGCAATATTGTCGCGTTTTTAGGATATTTTAACTATAGATAAGCTGCACTAATAATAAGACGCTGATAACAAGCAAACAGGATGAGTACTTATTGTGAGCAATCATTCGAAGTTTTTAGCATTGACCGAAGTATATCGGCAGCTCGGGTTTGAGCACTCAAATCATGTGCGATTTAATAGGCATACGGTGTCATCAAAACCTAGATTTCAGGGAATACGTTCTATGCAAAATGACAAGCATATCTCCAAAAGTTTTGACCAAGATCTTGATGAAGCGATTCGACTGTTTCTGCATATGGGTGACAGCGCGGCCAATCAGGTCGCCAAGGCCATCCATGCGTTGACCGATAAAAACCAGACGCTGGCACAAGAAGTGATTGATATGGATTTTGACATCAATCGCATGGAAGTCGATTTGGACGAACATATTTTATTGCTGGTTGCCAAGCGTCAGCCCGCTGCTAGTGATTTGCGTTTGGTCATGGCTATTAGCAAGGGTGTGGTCGATTTGGAGCGTATCGGTGATGAAGCAGTAAAAATTGCCCAGATGGCAATCAAAATTATCGCGCAAGGTAAGACTGAATATGGCTATGCGGAAGTGCAGCATCTGAGCAACCAAGTTCGGTTAATGGTACACAATGCGCTAGAAGCTTTTAGTCAGTCGAATGCTGAGCAAGCCTTTGAAGTCATGCGTAACGACAAAGTGGTCAATGATGAGTATCAGTCGGCCATTCGCGCCTTGATGACCTACATTATGGAAGACTCGCGCTACGTCTCAAAAGTCATGAATATCATGTGGGTACTGCGCGCGCTTGAGCGTATCGGTGATCATGCGCAAAACGTGGCAGAGCTGGTTATCAATTATATTAGCGGGCAGGATGTGCGGCATTCAGATTATGCTGAGGTCGAAAAAGCGGTGCAAGAAGCCAATGATCGCATGGCGGCTCGTCAAGCTAGTGCCACGCAAGTTGCTGATACTGATGCTGAGTCAGTAGACAAGCATAAGGATTAAACAGCTATTCAGCTTATCAGGCATTTAGTCTATCAATAAAATCTCAATAAAAAACGCGCCATATTATTTATATAGCACGTTTTTTATAGCAGAAAATCAAAAAATTAGCTTTCTGGCGTCCAACCTTGCGCGCGCTCATAATCTTCATTGTCTAAAAATTTATCACGTTGCTCGGTCAAAAACTGCTTGGCTTTAGGATCCATCATGCTTAGGTGGTTTTCGTTAATGAGCATGGTTTGATGCTCAAGCCACTCTTTCCAAGCTTTGTCAGAGACCGTTTCTTGCAGCTCTTGACCTTTTTTATTAGGAAAAGGGGGATGTGGCATCTTTGGTAATTCTTGCTGATATTTGCGGCAAAATACCGTATTGGCTTGGGGATTAAAACTCTCAGCCATAATGGACTCCTTATTAATTATCAAATGATTGAATCAAATATTGGTATCCCCCTATGATAACGGTCTTGGTAGATTTAACCAAGCCTATCAGGTGTATAGAAGGTAACCATTCATTTTTTTAACGCTAATAAAAAACCCGCCTAGAGAGCGGGTGTTTTTACTAGTAGGCTTATATTTTTATCAAATGTTTTATGCAAACACTTTTAAACGCGCGCGACCATTAACGACGGCTTGCTTGACCTGATTGGGTGCGGTACCACCTAAATGATCGCGAGCGGCCAATGAGCCTTCTAGCGTTAGATACTCAAAGACATCGTCACCGATGGCATCGCTAAATTGCTGTAGCTGTGCCAAAGATAAATCGCTCAAATCGACCCCTTCTTTGATCCCTAAAGCGACGGCATGACCAACCACTTCGTGAGCATCACGGAAAGCGACACCGTTACGCACCAAATAATCAGCCAAATCAGTCGCTGTCGCATAGCCTTTCATCGTAGCAGCGCGCATGTTTTCTTTATTTGGCGTGATATTTGGTAGCATATCAGCGAACGCTAATAGCGAACCCGTTAAGGTATCGACGCAATCAAAGAGTGGCTCTTTGTCTTCTTGGTTGTCTTTATTATAGGCAAGCGGCTGGCTTTTCATTAGACTTAATAGCGTCATTAACTGCCCGAAGACACGGGCGGCTTTACCGCGAACCAACTCAGGTACATCAGGGTTTTTCTTTTGCGGCATGATAGAGGAGCCGGTACAAAAGCGATCTGGAATTTGCACAAAGTTAAATTGCGCGGACATCCAAAGAATAATCTCTTCGCTCATGCGTGACATGTGCATCATTAGAATAGAAGCTGCTGAGGTAAACTCAATGGCAAAATCTCGGTCCGAAACCGCATCGAGTGAGTTTTGACAAATACCTTCAAAACCTAGCAGTTTGGCCGTAATCGTACGGTCAATGGGGAAGGTCGTACCCGCAAGGGCGGCGCTACCGAGCGGCATTTGATTGATACGGCGACGCGCGTCAACGAGGCGTTCGGTATCGCGGTATAACATCTCAAACCAAGCCATTACGTGATGACCAAAGCTGACGGGCTGCGCGGTTTGCAAATGGGTAAAGCCTGGCATGATAGTATCAGTATGCTGCTCAGCCAAATCTAGCAAGCCGCTTTGTAAACGTATCAATAGAGCGATGATATTGTCGGTCTCTTCACGTAGCCACAGGCGGATATCGGTGGCGACTTGATCGTTACGGCTACGACCTGTATGTAGCTTTTTGCCTACCGCACCGACGATATCTGTCAGGCGTGATTCAACGTTCATATGCACGTCTTCAAGCGCAATCGACCAGTTAAACTCACCGGCTTCAATCTCACGTAGTACTTGTTGTAGACCGTCAATAATAGTCGCAACGTCCTCGGCGCTCAAGATATCGCACTCTTTAAGCATGGTGGCATGCGCAATCGAGCCTTGAATATCATGACGGGCAAAACGTTGGTCAAAACCAACCGAAGCGGTGAAGGCGGCAACGAAGCTATCAGTCGCTTCACTAAAGCGTCCGCCCCACATCTGTTGGCCTTGGCTGTTTTGTGGCGCTGCGTTTGTTATAGGGGCATCTGTGCTAAAATCAGTGGCAGATGAATTTTTATTTGAATCGGGATTACTAGGATTTGAAGAATTGGCGTTCATATCGGTCTAAGACAAGTCAAGAGAATAAGAGCTCAAGTATAGCAAATGATGAGGTTGCCTTACTAGCTGCGCGCTTAGAGTTTTTTATTCCCAAGCTCATGGATGTCATGAGACCTTGGCAGTGGCTGCTGTATATCTTTTTTTGGTCACTGTTTGTGACGGTGATTGACCGTCATGACTTGGCAACTTGGTCAGAATTTATGATTAAGTTTATGAGCCGATTTGTGCAAAACACAGTGAGCATCATCCCTTCATTGTACTTAATTGATTATTTACGCCCTGTCTTTACACGCATGAGCATCGTTAAAGCCAGTATTTATGTACTGATGCTACTTATGGTCGCCTCTGGCATAACCATGACATTAGTCATGCTGATCATGCTCAATGTGGGCTGGATTGAATACAATCTGCAAACTTTTATTATAGAGGTCCTGTTCGATACCATCATTGGTGGTGGCTTTACCTTGGTATTCTTGCTGTATTTTTTACGCCGCTATCGTGAAGTCAACGCGCTCAAGCAATCGTTTGAATATAAATTGACAGCGCAAAACGATGTGATTAAAGCGCGCCTTGCCCCGCATTTTTTCTTTAATACCATTAATACTTTGGTGTCCCTTATCGAGTCTAACCCATCACGAGCCGCCGACTTATTACAGCACGTGTCAGCATTATTTCGTGCCAGTTTTGAAGGCGCACGCGAGATTAGCTTTGAAGAAGAAATCGCCCTTTGTGAGCATTATCTTGCCATTGAGTCTATCCGCTTAGCAGATAAGCTGATCATGAGTTGGCAGCTTCCCGATGAGGATGTGATGTATGATATGGTCATCACCGCGTTGACGCTACAGAGTGTGATTGAAAAAATGCTGCTGAATGTGGTTGAGATGACGACAGAGACTATTTATATGGATATCGAGGTAACGTGGCAACAGCACCGCGTGACCATCACAATCCATGTGCAGCTGCCCCAAAAAACCTTGATGATTAATTACGATTTGCGCCAGCATATGAATTTTTATATTCAAGCTGAGCGCTTACGGGCTTATTTTGGCGAAAGTGCGGACATTCAAAGTACGGTGACCAGTAAACAAATTGTCACTGTTATTGACTATCCTCTGCAAGACGTCAGTTTATAATACTTTTCTGGTTTTATTCCTATCGGTAACTGACCGTGGCATATTTATTGCAGCATTTATTATACTACTATCGTCGTTGGTTCTAGATGATGGCGATAAAAGTTTAGGAATAAATGCTATTATGTTATTGATACTATTAAAAAATCTACTAAGTATGCCGTAAGAGAGGAGTTTCCATGCGGATTGTAGTTTGTGATGATGAGCCATTGGCACGTGAGCGTTTGGTTAGGATTGTGCAGGAGTCGGGTCATCAAGTGGTTGCGCAAGCAAAGACAGGCGCAGAGGCCATTGTTGCGGTAAAAACTCAACAGCCAGACATCATTTTACTAGACATTCGCATGCCTGAAATGGACGGTGTACGCTGTGCGCAAGAGCTGTCCAAGCTGGAGCATCCACCAGCGATTATTTTTGTCACCGCTTACGATCATTACGCGATTGCGGCGTTGAAAGCCAATGCGATTGGTTACTTATTAAAACCGGCTAACAAAGATGAATTGTTAGAAGCGCTTAATAAGGCTAAAAATCTAAATGCGGCCCAGCTAAATGAGATTCGTAAGCTCGAAGACCCAACGGCACGTCCCGTGCGAGAACATATCGCGGCGCGTACCCATCGCGGTGTCGAGTTGATTAAGCTCAAAGATATTTATTATTTTACCGCGGATCAAAAGTACGTCAAAGTTCGTCATAAAGACGGTATTGTATTGATTGACGAGACCCTAAAAGAGCTTGAGCAAGAGTTTGAAGACCGCCTCTTTCGGGTACACCGGAACGCTATCATCAACCTCAGCTTTTTGGACTTTTTAGAGACCCTAGATGCTGGACAGTATCAGATACGCTTTAAAGGGATTGATGAGACGCTAGCGGTTAGCCGCCGTCACCTACCAGCGTTACGTGACAAAATCCAAAGTATGTAACAGACCGTTGCGATAGCGAAATAATCAGCCCATATCATCAAACCCTTATTTATGCTTAAATAGGGGTATTTTTTTGCGTCAGCAGTCATGACATATGGTTTTTATCACCTATTTGATAGGGTGGATTTGCGTGAGGGTTTAGCATCCATTTGGCGTCCATTTGGCATTGACAGCGCATTATCGTACCGAACTTATTGAGGCCCTTTATGAGCAATCCGCAGCAACCTGCTTTGACTACCTTAAATATCGCCACGCGTCAGAGCCCATTGGCGTTATGGCAAGCTGAGCATATTCGTGATCGCCTGTTAGAGATGTATCCTAGCTTGACCATTAATTTGCTAAAAATTGTCACTAAAGGTGACAAAATTTTGGATACACCCTTGGCTAAAATCGGTGGTAAAGGCTTGTTTGTCAAAGAGCTTGAGCAGGCATTGTATGCTAAACAAGCGGATATCGCCGTGCATTCACTAAAAGACGTACCCATGCAGTTACCAGAAGGCTTGACGCTCGGTGTTTATTGCAAACGCGCCTCGCCCACGGATGCCTTTGTCTCCAATACTTATAATAGTATTGATGAGTTGCCACAAGGCGCGGTAGTCGGCACGTCAAGCTTGCGTCGTCAGTGTCAAATCAAAGCCTACCGCCCCGATCTGCAAATCAAAACCTTGCGCGGCAACGTTGGTACCCGTTTGGGTAAGCTGGATGCGGGCGAGTATGATGCGATTATCCTAGCGACCAGTGGGCTACAGCGCATTGAGCTGGATGAGCGTATCCGCGGTGAGCTTGATATCGATGCTTGCTTGCCAGCAGTTGGACAAGGCGCTCTGGCGATTGAATGCCGTGAGGATGATACTGAAGTGCTAAAGCTACTTGCACCGCTCAATGATGACAAAGCCCGTATTCGCCTTATCGCTGAGCGCGCGCTAAACCGTCATCTAGAAGGGGGTTGCCAAGTGCCAATCGCAGCCTATGCTGTTTTGCAAATGGCTGATGAAACCGCTGCTAACAACGATGACAATGGTAATGATGGCAACAATGATAACGGCAATGTATTGTGGCTACGTGGTCGTGTGGGGCAGACTGATGGTAGTGAGCTGCTAAAAGCGGAAAAACGATTAACATTAAGCGGCACACAAGATGAGCAAGAAGCGCAAGCCAATCAGCTCGGTATCGATGTCGCCGATCTGCTGCTCGCTGATGGTGCTGGTGCTATCTTATCAGCGATTTATCATCCTGAATAATACCTCAGTGCTAGTGCTTAAACAGTAAATAAGTACGGCGACTGGCTTGGACATATAGTGGTAATCGCTTATACGCCCTTTGATTACGCTAACTTTAATTTCATCAGCATTTTGTCATTGTCATTGTGATTATCATGGTAGGTTTATGTCTTACTCAACATCGCAGTCTACTGATTCCAATCGGTCCACTGAGAATTTATCAGCGCCGCAACAAGTGGTCATCAATACGCGCCCGATAGAGCGTGCAGCGCCACTGACCCAGTGTCTACAAGCGGCAGGACTGTCGGTCATTGAGATGCCGATGTTGACATTACAAGCGCGTGCCACGACCGATAAAGACAGACAAATGATGCGGCAGTGGCTGGCAGGTGATTATCAAGCATTGGTTATTGTTAGTCCGACCGCTGCGGCCTCTGGGTTAGCCATGTGGCAAGCACTTGAGGTTGAGCGTCAAAAACCAAATAAGACTACTGAGCTGGTAGAGTCCGCATTGATGGCGTTAGAAACGCCAAGTCATTTGATTGCGGTTGGTGATGCGACTGCTGCTGTCCTCAATAATGCCCAGCTACCCGGGGCCAGTTATCAAGTACGACAGCCTAGCATTGCCAATAATGAAGGTATGCTAGCGATGCCTGAGATAGAAAGTCTACAAGCAGGCGATAAGCTATTGATATGGCGCGGGCTTGGCGGACGTCGTCTGCTAGTCGATACCTTACAGGCGCGCGGTGTGCATATCGATAGTATTGCTTGGTACGAGCGCATCATGCCAGAGGATGCGCAGAGCCAGTATGAGCAATGGTTGCAGGATTTTTATGCACAAAATGCTTTGCAAGCTAATGCCACTGTAGATAGAGTAAAGCCAATCGTCGTGATCAGTAGTGGCACGGCCTTTGAGCATTGGGCCAGTATTGTTGAAGCCGCGGTAGTTAAGGTTTTAGACGAGAAGAATTTAGAAGCAATTGCAAATCAAAGCAAGACCGATAACGCGGCGCTTAAATTATCAGACTTCGCTTATGTCGTATTGGGCGAACGTTTGGCAAACAT
The DNA here is from genome assembly GCF_000511065.1 of Psychrobacter sp. TB67. Classification (NCBI taxonomy): domain Bacteria; kingdom Pseudomonadati; phylum Pseudomonadota; class Gammaproteobacteria; order Moraxellales; family Moraxellaceae; genus Psychrobacter; species Psychrobacter sp. TB67. The sequence continues at coordinate 13,796 of NZ_AYYA01000057.1, read as the reverse complement.
GGTCGCACAACAGCAGCTGAGCTATTGGCGTGTGGAAGATTTGGCACCAGAAACTATTCTGGCAGCCATTAACTCTAAAACTTTATAAACATATAACTGTGCTAATTGATGACATGCCTTAGTGCTTGATACATTTTTTCGCTCGCTTTAAACATGGTTAACCTTACCAATAACGGTACTGTCTTATGTCAACGAATTCTGAATCATTATCTAGGGATCCTTCTGCTATCCAGCAGCGCCGCCAAGCAAACACCTTATTGTTGCGTCTGCAATGGTTGGTGATATTGCTACTTATCGCGGCGTTATTAGGCCTATATATTAGCCATCAACGTTTTCAACACAGCGTCAATGAGCGCTTACAAAGCAATGAGCAGGTGATCAGTCGTCTAAATGAGATGGATGATCGCATATTCGCCATGAGTCAGCAGACCTTACCAGAGCCGAGCGTAGCGGCCAGTAACCAAGCTCAAAACCAGCTAGATTTACTGCGTATCCAAATACAGGCAGCCAATAGATTACTGGCTGACAATAATGATAGTGCAGCGATAGACTTACTACGCGGTCTGCACTGGCAATTAGCCCAAAGCAGCAATGAGATTGCCCCGGCGTTGACCGTGGTCATTAAGCAAAGCTTGCTCAAAGATATCGAACGTCTGCAAGCCCAAAGTGCACAACCAAGCCCATGGCAAATCCAAAATCTAGCGATTCAGAATATTCAAGATTTTTTGCACAGTCATGAGCGGGCAGCGAACAGCAATAGTAATGGCACTAACAATAATAATGGCAATGAGAGCACTCAAAAAAATACTCAGCAAAGTAGAGCAGTAGGCAATAATAATCTTACCTTGAACCGCCGCCAATTAACCATTCATGAAGTTATCATGACATTGAATTTAGCGAGCCAAGCCAGCAATATGCGTGAGCAGGATCAGCTTATCAGCTATCTGACGCAAGCTCGTAAGCAATTAAAAACCTTAGTACCACCATCTTCTATGACTGCTAGCAAACAACCTGCGCAATCAGCAGCAAAAAGTATGACGAGCGCTACTAAAAATACAAACGATTTGGCCAAAAATTTAGAAACAATGAAAGCGCCAAGCGACATTGCAGAAGTGATTAATTGGCTCGATCAACTTATTGCCAACGCACCGAAACCAACGCCACTATTGACCACGCAAATTCTAGAAAAACCGCCACGTTAATGACAACGTCAATGAGCAAATCTTGTTTAAAATAGTCGTCTATATCAATATTGAAAGATAAGGTTAAAACATGGATAAGAAAAATAAGACAGCCAATCGTGCCGTTGATGTATCAAGCGCTAGCCGCCCTGAGGAATTGGCACATTATCCTGTTATTCATCATCAGCCGATTCACTGGGGCGAGATGGATGCGTTTAACCACTTAAACAATGTCGTCTATTATCGTTATGCTGAGTCAGCGCGTATTGCGTATTTGCAGACGTTAGGGATGTTTGATGGCAGTATGGTGACAGTCCTCGCTCAGTCTAGCTGTCAGTATTTACGACCAGTCGTATATCCTGACACTTTATTATTGGGCGTACGCTGTCAACGCTTGGGCACAACCAGTATTGTTATAGAATATAGTTATTATAGCGCTTCGCAGCAAGCGCTGGTCGCTACTGCTGAGGCAGTCGTGGTGCGCTTAGAGAGTGATGGCAAAACTAAGTTGCCTTGGACAACCGAGGAGCGCAAGCGACTGCTCGCATTAGAAACAGCAGTCGGACACACGCCTAAATTTTAAAAATTAACCCCTAATAAATAAAAAAGGCACGCTAACGGTAAAGTAGCGTGCCTTTTTATGTGTGACTAATATTGAATCATCCAGCCAATCAAATCCTAAACTTGCTTTGGCGCATGCACAAAATCAACCACGTTCAGATCAAAGCCTGAAAGGGCATAAAACTTCATTGGTGAGGACAATAGGCGCATATCACGCACGCCTAAATGGCGCAAAATCTGTGCGCCAACCCCGATACTACGATAAGGCTGTTGGGTAATGGTAGATAGCGACTCATTATCAGCGGCTTTATCCAAGGCGTCGCCCAAATCAATCGGTTGATGACTGCCAATCCAAACCAACACGCCGCGATCTGAGGCACTGATTTCTTCTAACGCCGACTGTACGCTCCAGCCACTACGGCCTGTGGTATCATTTTTAGCAGCAAATAAATCACGCAAAGGGTGGAAGCCGTGTACACGTACCGTACTGACGCCTTCGCTGACATCACCTTTTACCAAGGCTAAATGCGTTTCATCCGCCCCAAATTCGCGGAAGCGATGTAGGGTAAAGGTGCCGTGTTCAGTCTCAAAGGGACGCGACTCAATCTCTTCTACCGTTTGCTCATTGGCAATGCGGTAGTTGATAAGATCAGCGATGGTGCCCATTTTGATGCCGTGCTCTTTTGCAAATATCTCGAGATCATCACGGCGTGCCATTGTACCATCAGCATTGATGATCTCTACAATCACTGCTGCGGGCTCAAGACCTGCCAATCGTGCTAAGTCGCACCCTGCTTCGGTATGTCCGGCACGGTGCAATACGCCGCCGTTTTGTGCCATGATCGGGAAGATATGCCCAGGCTGTACGATGTCTTCAGGTTTTGCTGCAGATGAGACCGCTGCTTGAATAGTGCGCGCGCGATCGGCCGCAGAGATACCCGTGGTGACACCTTCAGCTGCTTCAATTGACACGGTAAAGTTGGTGCTAAATTTTGCCTCATTGCGATCTGACATCAGCGGTAGTGCCAACTGTTGGCAACGTGCTTGTGATAAAGTCAAACAAACCAAACCACGAGCATGGGTAATCATAAAGTTAATATCTTCAGGGCGCACATGGGTCGCTGCCATGATGATATCACCTTCGTTTTCGCGGTCTTCATCATCCATCAAAATAACCATTTTTCCGGCACGAATGTCTTCGATAATCTCAGGAATCGTATCTAAACTCATAGGAAGTCTCAATATTTTATTATGTATAAATCAGTGTGATGTGGGATATAAATGTTTATCCGGCTATTGTAGCAGTAGATAGCGCCACGCGCTGCTGTGCTAAGGTAAAACCTGCCTTAGTTGGCGCAATATGCTATAAAAATGACCTACTCAATTGGCTGGTGTATATCGTTATGAGGTCATTTTAACGCTTTTCACCCCAGCATGCTGCATCATCTTGACAATCTGTCCATTAATAGCTTAAAAATAGTGATAAGTAATATCAATGATGCAGGCAGATAATCTTTATTGGTCATTACTCGCCGCTTGGCTTTTTAGCCAATCCATAAACTGCTTGCTGTGTTGTTCACGCTGATTGTCCGCAAACTCATAAAAGCTTGTCCCGATTAAATTGTCTGGCAAATATGACTGCGGATAATAGTGGTTGGGATAATCGTGCGGGTAGATGTAATCTTGACCATAGCCTTGATTACGCATCAGCTTGGTCACGCCATTACGTAGATGTAGCGGCACAGGAGATGCATCCTTTTCTGCCAACGCCATTGCAGCATTGATGGCTTTATACGTGCTATTGCTTTTGGCACTGGTCGCCAGATAAACCACCACTTGTCCTAAGATAATACGTGCTTCTGGCATACCAATCGACTGTACACTACGTAATGCTGCATCGGCGAGGAGTAAGGCATTCGGATTGGCATTGCCGATATCTTCACTGGCCAAAATCACTAAGCGCCGCGCAATAAAGTCAGCGGGCTCACCGCCAACGAGCATCCGCGCCATCCAGTACAAAGCCGCATCAGGATCGGAGCCACGGACGGATTTGATCATGGCAGATATAATGTCGTAATGCTGCTCGCCATCCTTGTCATATCGTACTAAGGCGGTTTGCGCCACTCGGCTAACCAGTTCGTCATCAATGATAACTGGCGACTGTTTGCTATCTGCCGTTTGAATCGCCAGCTCTAATACATTCAGCGCTTTTCTGGCATCACCATGTGCCAATTGACTGATGGTATTTTGTGCTTGCAGGTCGATAGTCAAATTTTGCAGAATGTTGTCTTCTTGCATGGCTCGTTGTAAGACCGCACTGATTTGTTCAGGCGTTAGTGGCTCTAGACGATAAACTTGGCAACGAGATAGCAGCGCATTATTGACACTAAAAGAGGGGTTCTCGGTGGTCGCGCCAATCAAAGTAATATCACCAGATTCTACCGCGCCCAGTAGCGCATCTTGTTGGGCTTTGTTAAAACGATGAATCTCGTCGATAAAAACCACTGGCGATTCAAAGTTTAAAGAATCTTTGGTATCTAGCACTTCACGCAGTTGTTTGACGCCAGTATTCAAGGCTGATAGCGCATGAAAAGGCCTGCCAACCGCGTCAGCCAACAGCATCGCAATCGTGGTTTTACCAATGCCAGCTTCGCCATGCAAGATAATGGACGGCAGGTGTCCTTGCTCCACCAAGCGTCTCAATGGCGCACCCTCTGCTAATAAATGTTCTTGACCAATGATAGCATCAAGAGTCGTGGGGCGCATACGCTGAGCAAGTGGGGTATCGGCATGAAAGTTAGGCGGCATAGGACTCTCTATTATAGGGTCGGCTGTTACAGGGTCTGATAATGATTATTTCATCAAAACGACTATTGATTGAATTGAAGACACACCCTAGACATTGGTAGTAAAAATAAGCTAATTTATACAGACAGTACTTCATTTTTATACAAACAGCTCTTTATTACTATTATGGTTGAGCTGCTAGGCTAACGCAGATTGGCGTTAAGAAAAACTGGCTAAGTGTACAGCTTATGTCCTAGACAATTGGTTTTTAATGCTTGGTTTTTAATGTCTGTATCCCTATTAAGGGCTCAGCACCATTCGCTAGCATAAGGCAATCCATTGATGATGTCTCAGCAGACTTTCAAACAGTTTTTACGGGCAAAATTTTCCAAAAAACAATCACGCAAGCTGACTGCTGGTGAAATTGTGCTGGCTCGTTCAGTGTTCGGTAGCAATATTAAACTTGATGATGTTCATCTTAAAACGGCGCTTTGGGTACTAAAAAACTATGCGGTTAGTCCCAATGGCAACATTTACTTTCATCCTGCAGATTGGATAGCAGATTTTAGCCATGCCTCTATTGGTAAGCAAAGTTGGCTGATACACGAGCTAACCCATGTTTGGCAGCTACAACAGGGCCTCAAGGTGGTACGCGGTGCGCTTATCAATCGCCGCTATGATTATGTATTAGAAACAGGCAAGTCCTTTTTTAACTATGGTATCGAGCAACAGGCGCGCATGGTACAGGATTATTTCGTACGTCAGCAGCTTGGGAAAGACTGTCACGATTTAGAAGCCTGTATTCCATTTTTGACCAGACACTCTGTGGACAATACTAAAAAATAGATAGCTCATTCAGCGGTTAAGCTCTATATTGTGATAAATAGCTATTTTTCTGAATACCCAATATTATAAATAGCGATGATGATAAAGCAGGCTAAATACTACAAACACCAGTATGGCTGCGCAAAAACCGAACGCATTAGCACTATACTGAAGCCATACACTGAAACAATGCACTGAAGCCATGAAATGTCGCGACAATCTGAGCTTTTAATAGGTTAGCTTCTAACGTTAGCTTTTAACAAAGGATATGTACTCTGATGTTTAAATTTTTGTCAGCTGAGTCTGATATCGATTCGCACAACGATAGTATCAACCAAGGTCGCCTTTGTCTGCGCCCATCGTCAATGTTGCTGGCGGCGACAATGACAGGGCTGCTATTCTTGACGGGCTGTCAGCAAAAGCCAGCAGAAGAGCCTGTGATAGATTATGACCAAACCACTGAAAAAACAAGCGTAGAAGACAGCGAGCCTATGCCGCAAAGTGATTCAGCTGCTGCCCGCATAGAGCAGTTCCAGCCCTTGTACGTCGCTCAAGCGCAAGGGTTGCAGCAGCGCTTGCAAGCAGAGTATGAGTCATTACAAGCTGCTGATGCGTCAGGTGGCGATGCTTTATTGCTTGAAGGAGCGCCTGACACTACGGCTAATGATGATGGCAATCTTGGCAATCAAGTGACTGCTAGTAATACACCCGATGATAGCGGCTTGCCAGCTACAGAGGCAAGCGACAATAATGTGTCTGAGCAAGCATCAGTACCAGCCGCTACCGAGAGCGATGTTACGGATGCTGACATTAACACCAGTACTGAGGTTGGTGAGCGCGATTTGACCGTGCTTAAGCGTATCAGTCTTGAGCCACGTAAGCCGGTGATGTTGTCGGAAGCACAGATAATAGAAAGCTATCAGCAAGCGATGGAAGCACTATATCAACCGGTAACGACACCACTTAGTGCTGAAGATATCAATACCTTAATTAATATAGCAACCTTGACCCCGCAACTGTTCGAGCATGCAGAAATCGCTGGCAGAGTCAGTGCAAAAAGCCCAGCGCTGGCGCGTTTGATAATTCAACATCAAGTCTGGGAGCAGATAGAAGCTCAGCAAGTGTTAGATATGCAGCAGATGAAAATCAATCAGCAGCAAGAGTTTGAAACACTGATGACTAAGTTCAATGAAACCATTAAAGACTACGATGAGCAAATTGCCAAATATGAGCAGACGTTAAAAGAGTTTCAGTAAAGTGTGATTTGTCATCACGTTATTAAATTTAGACCATAAAAAATCCCGCTACGAGAGCGGGATTTTTTATGTTGCTGATAAGGGCTTACTATTTGCGATCTTCAACTTTAACAAAATCGCGTTTTGTCTCACCAGTATATAACTGACGCGGGCGACCGATTTTGAACGGTGCACTGTGCATCTCTAACCAATGGCTGATCCAACCAGAGGTACGGGCTAGAGAGAAGATAACCGTAAACATTGACGTTGGGATACCAATGGCTTTTAGAATGATGCCAGAGTAAAAATCAACGTTTGGATACAAGTTACGCTCGATGAAGAACGGGTCTTCTAAAGCGATTTTCTCAAGTGCCATAGCAAGCTCAAGCTTAGGATCGTTGATACCAAGCGCGGCTAATACTTCATCACAAGTCTCTTTCATGACTTGTGCGCGTGGGTCAAAGTTTTTGTAGACGCGATGACCAAAGCCCATAAGCTTCACTTCACGGCTCTTCACTTTTTCCATGAATTCAGGCACGTTTTCTACCGAACCGATTTCATCAAGCATCTCAAGAACAGCTTCGTTCGCGCCGCCATGTGATGGGCCCCAAAGAGCCGCGATACCAGCAGCGATACAAGCGTAAGGGTTTGCACCAGTAGAACCCGCTAGACGTACAGTAGACGTTGAGGCGTTTTGCTCATGATCTGCGTGCAAAGTAAAGATTTTGTCCATGGCGCGAGTGATAACGTCATTGGTTTTATAATCAACATCAGCAGGCGTGGCAAACATCATGTATAAGAAGTTTTCTGCGTAATTGAAGTCATTACGTGGATACATGAACGGTTCGCCTTGTGAGTATTTATAACTCATCGCAGCAAGCGTTGGCATTTTAGCAATCAGACGGATAGCGGTGATTTCGCGATGATCTTCATTGCTGACATCTAGGTTTTCATGATAGAACGCTGATAAGGCACCAACGACACCAACCATAATGGCCATTGGATGCGCGTCACGGCGGAAGCCTTCAAAGAATTTGCGTAATTGATCATGAACGCCTGCATGCTTACGAATTTTTTCAAAGAAGTCGGCTTTTTGCTCGGCGTTAGGTAACTCGCCATGAACGAGGGCATAGGCCACTTCTAAGTATTCTGCGTTGTTTGCTAACTGGTCGATAGGGTAGCCGCGATGTAATAATTCGCCTTTGCCACCGTCAATAAAGGTGATTTTTGATTCAACAGGGGCGGTTACTTTAAAACCAGGGTCATAAGACCAAAAGCCTGACTCTTGCAAAGCTGCAACGTCGATAACTGGACGCCCTAAAGTACCTTTAATAATTGGAAGTTCGTATTCTTTACCATCTACGGTTAGTTTGGCGGTAGTGTCAGCCATAAATTCCTCTCCATTGGTTGTAACTTGTTAGAATAAAAATATACCGACGCACAGCCGCGCGCCATTAGTAGTCAAACGGTCAAAATGTTTTAACCCATTTAATATGCAGGCTATATTAGCAGCAATTCTCTCTGATTTGAAAAAACTTTTAGCAGCAATGGCACCAACTGGTGTGGTTTCATAGTATTTATCTACTGTAATTTTTGTATCAAAATATGTCTGCTTGGTTATTTTACTTAAAACACACCCTTTTATCGTGCTAAGCCAAATCTCATTATTTGCATAAGATCTGTATCGATTTGCCAAAATAGAGCCGTTGGCATTCTGGCTATTTATGCCAAAAACAGACTGCGTATGAGTAGTAGGCGAACGGAATGGGGTAGCAAATTCATCCAGCTGAGTCGTCAGGGGGGATTTAGTATTGCACAAATCCGCTTGTTTGTTAAATAAGCCTTCTAATTTCATTACTTTAGGGATAAATTTGTAATTGTCGCCCAGTCATTTTATAATTAGCGTTACTTAACTGGCACTCGCTCTGTGCGAATTGATAAGTGGTCGTGATATAGTATCGCTTAAAGCTGATTCTATCTGTATTTGGCGATGACCAAATGGTGACTGTTTAGACCAAAACCCTAGGTGATGGTCTCATGGATCTTGTTAACTGTCCTATTCTTAAGTAATTAGTAAATAATTAGCCTGTTTTAATGAATGCACTTGTGGTTCATAGTGATATAGAAACGACAGTCGTATTTTTCTGTATCAAAAGTATCAGTAAAAATAGAATAGTTAATCGATCTAATGAATGTTTATCTTTACTTGTTGGCTAGTGGATGGGCTGTCGTCAAGAGCTTATCAGTTTGATGAGTCCTGCTAAACCGTTTATCAAAACCTTTTATCATACGATCCTTTCTTCATATTTAGCACAAACTAAACGAAGTCAGCTAGCTCTTCCTTACTTTATTCGTCTCGTGTGTTGCTCAATGCCTAATTGACGCCATTAATGTCAAGCGTTGCTAGCAGATACAGGAGTATAACCGCAAAAAGGATGCCCGCTGTGAAAAGCAACCGACCTATTGATCTGCCTTTAAGCCAAGTGATTAGCGTTAATCGCTCACCGATCGCAATTGCCTCAATCTTGCATCGTATCACTGGTATTATCTTATTTTTACTGATTCCTGTCATGCTGTGGTTACTACAGAACTCATTGGCCTCGCCTGAGAGTTTTGAGACCGTGTTTGACAACGTACTCGTGCGCTTTTTGGCATGGATATTCGTGGCCGCGATTGCTTATCACTTTGTGATGGGTATCAAGCACTTATTCGCTGATATGGGCATGAACGAAGAACTAAAATCTGGCCGCACTGCCTCTATGGTCAGTTTTGTGATTGCAGCGATTCTAATTGTCGCGTCATTTGTATGGGTGATGTTCTAATGATAAAAAATAATTCAGGAGTCAAAAGCGCGACTGGTCTCACCGGATCAGGCTCACGTGATTGGATTGTTCAGCGCATTAGTGCTGTCGTCTTAGCCGTTTATAGTGTGGTACTTCTAGGCTTTTTCTTAACGCATGGCGATGTGACCTTTGTTGAATGGTCACAGTTTATGATGAGCTTGCCGATGCGCTTATTTAGCTTGGTGGCTATCCTTGCGTTAGCAGGTCATGCTTGGGTGGGAATGTGGACCGTCTTTACGGATTATATTACCACTGGTAAATTAGGCTCAAGCGCAGCAGGTCTACGTCTGGTGTTGCAGGCACTTATGATCATTGCCATTTTAGTATTCTTATTTTGGGGTATTATGATTTTTTGGGGTAATGGCTTCGCTGTCGTTGCTGTCTAAAGACTCAATATCTAAGCTTTATTTATCGGTAGGTTTTATCAATAACGCTATCAATAATTCAGGTTTTACAAACGAAGCTAGATTCTACAAAATAAGCTAGGCTTTAAAAATAAGGATGGACTGCTTGGTCAGTTTTATAGACGGTTAAAGTCTTTAAGAGCAGTCTTTCAGTAGCCATATAATAGTCACGAGTTTCAATTGTTTTTGGCTGAGACAGTCGCTTATATGAGGGTGAATATAAGTCAACTTTGCCAGACACGACGATGACTATGCACATTTTAGTAAGTGGTTTGAGGTGGTTTACCTCGTCAATTTTAAGTGGTTTGCTTGATTAGACAGAATAGACGTTCAATCAGCCAACTACCGTGACGTAATAAGTAACCCTTGTATTTACTTCGCAAGCATTAACAGGCATTAGGAAAACCGTAATGGCAACTAGACAAGATAATACCATTAGTAATATTAAGACCCTAAACTACGATGCCGTCATCGTTGGTGGTGGTGGCTCAGGTATGCGTGCGTCACTACATTTGGCCGAAGCGGGCATGAATGTGGCGGTCATTACCAAAGTATTCCCGACCCGTTCGCACACGGTTGCCGCTCAAGGTGGTATCGGTGCAAGTTTGGGTAACATGAGCAATGACAACTGGCACTTTCACTTTTATGACACCGTTAAAGGGTCAGATTGGTTGGGTGACCAAGACGCTATCGAATATATGTGCCGTGAAGCGCCAAAAGTGGTGTATGAGCTTGAGCACATGGGCATGCCGTTTGACCGTAATGAGGATGGCACGATTTATCAGCGCCCATTCGGTGGTCATACTTCTAACTATGGTGAAAAAGCTGTACAACGTGCTTGTGCTGCGGCTGACCGTACGGGTCACGCACTATTGCATACCCTTTATCAAAAAAACTTAGAGCAAGGTACTCAATTCTTTATTGAGTGGATTGCCCTTGATTTAATCAAAGATGAAGCCGGTAATATCAACGGTGTGGTCGCGCTTGAGCAAGAAACAGGGACGGTTGCGGTATTCCAGTCACCAATTACTGTTTTGGCAACTGGCGGCGCTGGTCGTATCTTTGAAGCCTCTACCAACGCTTATATCAATACTGGTGACGGTATCGGTATGGCAGTTCGTGCTGGCGTGCCACTTCAGGATATGGAATTCTGGCAGTTCCACCCAACGGGTGTGGCTGGTGCGGGCGTTCTATTGACGGAAGGTTGCCGCGGTGAAGGTGCTATCTTGCGTAATAAAGATGGTGAAGCCTTTATGGAGCGTTATGCGCCAACCGTAAAAGACTTGGCACCACGTGATTTGGTTTCGCGCTCTATGGATCAAGAAATCAAAGAAGGCCGTGGTTGTGGTCCGAATGCAGACTATATCGTTATGGATATGACGCATTTGGGTGTTGAAACCATCATGAAGCGTTTGCCATCAGTCTTTGAGATTGGTAAAAACTTTGCGAACGTCGATATCACCAAAGAGCCTATCCCTGTTATTCCAACCATTCACTATATGATGGGCGGTATTCCGACGACGATTCATGGTCAAGTTATCACGCCGGATTTAGATGCGGAGACGGATGAAGACGGCCTATATACCAAAGGCAATGTCGTTAAAGGGTTGTATGCTATTGGCGAATGTGCTTGTGTCAGTGTCCATGGTGCCAACCGTTTAGGAACCAATTCACTGCTCGATTTATTGGTTTTTGGTCGGGCAGCAGGTAAGCATATCGTTGATGAGTTCCATCATGCCGATCACAACTACAAGCCGCTTGATCCACGCGTTCTTGATTTTACCGTGAAGCGTTTAGACAAGTTACAACAGTCTACTGAAGGCTATAATGCTCAAGACGTTGCAGACGAGATTCGTGCCGTGATGCAAAAGCATGCTAGCGTATTCCGTACCCAAGCCATGATGGACGAAGGTGTTGAGAAAATCTTAGCGCTGGGTGACAAAATTGACCAAATCCATTTAGCTGATAAATCACAAGTGTTCAACACCGCTCGTATTGAAGCATTTGAAGTCGCAAACCTTTACGAAGTGGCTAAAGCAACCATGATCTCAGCGGCTAACCGTCACGAAAGTCGCGGTGCCCACAGTGTGTCAGATTATGACCGCCCAGAAGATGATGACTATGCACCAAACGGTCGTAACGATCATGACTGGATGAAGCATACACTTTGGTACTCTGAAGGCAATCGCATTGTTTATAAGCCTGTTCGTAAAGTACCGCTGACTGTTGACTATATCGAGCCAAAAGTTCGCGTCTATTAAGTCTAGACTGCGCGGCTTTTATATCTGTTATATAAAAGCCGCGCAAACGTTCTATCCCTTATTAATTTATTAAAAAGGTGACCGCCAGCTACATGCTCATGCCAGCGCTGTAATAAAGAGAGACCCTCTAGCGCTGACATGCGGCAACCTTTGTATGCCCGCCATCACCTACGTGTGGAGTTTAGCATTATGAGCCGAGGTACTCGCACCATCGAAATCTATCGCTACGATCCTGACTTGGACGCAGCGCCGCGCATGCAAACTTATACGATTGAGCTACTAGACTCAGATCGTATGTTGCTTGACGTGTTATTACGCCTAAAAAAGGAAGATGAAACCATCACCTTCCGTCGCTCTTGCCGTGAAGGCATTTGTGGCTCTGACGGTATGAATATTAATGGTAAAAACGGTTTAGCCTGTTTGTTAAACATGAACACGCTACCCGAAAAAATTACTATTCGTCCGTTACCAGGCTTGCCTGTTGTGCGTGATTTGGTTGTCGATATGAACCAATTCTACGAGCAGTACGAAAAAGTACACCCGTACTTAATTAATGATCAGCCTGCACCGCCAACGGAGCGTTTACAGTCACCTGAACAACGTGAAAAGCTAAACGGTCTGTATGAATGCATCCTATGTGCGTGCTGCTCAACCAGCTGCCCATCATTCTGGTGGAATCCTGATAAGTTCTTAGGCCCATCAGCATTATTACACGCTTATCGCTTTGTTGCTGATAGCCGTGATGGTGATACGCAAGCACGTTTAGCACGTTTGGACGATCCATTCAGCCTATTCCGCTGCCGTGGTATCATGAACTGTGTTTCAGTTTGTCCAAAAGGCTTAAACCCTACCAAGGCAATCGGTCATCTACGTAACATGCTGATTGATCAAGCAGGTTAAACGGGTTCATTGTTGCATGGTTGTATGCACACATCATCACGAAACACCGTCTCATTATTAGGCGGTGTTTTTTATTGAACAAATTTGCATAGTGATAGAATGTGTCGTGATCGAATGCAAGCGAGGTTTTTCTGATTGCTATCTAACTTGCTATTTAAGAAGACAGCCATCATATATTTTAAAGGACGATACGAGGCGCGAAAAAACGTTGCTTCTTACCGTTGTAAGACCAAAAAATATTATAGATAGTAGAGTTTTTCATCAAAAAAGCAGGAAACAACTGGTCAAAAGTAAGGCAGTATTAACAATACGTTGGTGGTATGTAAGAAGATGAGTTATATGAGCAAACTGTCTATATAATTAGCAGTATAAATATATGAAGTAGGAGGTTTATAATAGATATTCATTATGTAAATACCTACTATTGAGCAAACAAACTATGTCATGCGGGGTACGCATGCTAAGCTATACAGCAATGTATGTTTGTCAAAAAAGACGGTAAATATCTCTCATACAAAAACATTTCAGCGAAAATAGCCAGTTTATAGGCTAGCTGAACGATAGGATGTTTACCAAAGATATTACCATTAATGAATTGGTTATAGCTGATAGCAGTATATATAAATTAATGTTGTGAAACGAGTCTGATAAGAAAACCGGACGTTCACAAATAATTTGATTGAATGCCTATTATCTGAGATAAGTATTGTAGTAGCACTCGTTGTCGTTACTTGATATATGTTTTATCAATAGTGATAACGGCTTCTTTCTATAGCACAAATAACATTTAATACGAATA